>JBBRHC010000344.1:0-3782 GCA_038223295.1 Opitutales bacterium | reverse complement strand
CTCCCACGCACCACACCACCGGCCCCGCCCAGCCCACCCCGCCCGCATCCTCCACGCGCGCCTCGCGCAAACGCCCCTGCGCCGCCCACCGCGCCCGCCCCGCCGCGATCAAGGCCGGTAAATCCACCCGCCACGCCCCCTCGATCCACGCCGCCCGCGCCTCCAGCCCCTCCGCCCGCACCCACGGCGCCAACCCGCCCCGCGCCACTTTCGCCCGCACCCGCGCGCCCTCCGCCTCGGTTCGCCACTCCCTCCGTATCCGCAAATCCGATACCAGCCGCGCCCGCCCGCCCCCGGCGCCCGCCCACGCGGTCTCGATGCCCCGGTAAACCACCCGCGCCTCCGCCGCCTTTTCCGCCCACCCCGCCGTCGCCGCCCAGTGTTCCCCCGTCACCGGATTCACCAGGCCCGCACCCACCCGCGAGGCACTCCCCGCGTGTCCCGGATCCACCACCAAAAACCCCCGCCCCGCCCGCTCCAGCGCCCAAGCCGGCAAAGTCCCCGCCAGCCCCTGCCCCACCACCAAAACGCACGCCCCGTCATTCATAAGTTTCCGCCATCTGCGTTAATCTGCGCCATCTGCGGTCAAAAAACGCCCGCCGCCCCCTCGTCCTCACAGCGCCCGCGCCGCGTGCAACGCCGCCCCCACGATACCCGCCTCGTTAAAAAACCCCGCCGGCACGATCCGCGTGCGGATCTTCAGATGCGGAAACCACTTCGCGTGATCCGCGCTTATTCCCCCGCCCGCGATGATGAGCTCCGGCCACAGCAAGGCCTCCAGTTGCCCCAGGTACAGGCTTACCTCCGCCGCCCACTCCGCATAGCCCAGCCCCCGCCGCTCCTTGGCCGCGCCCGAGACGGATTTTTCCCACGATTCCCCGTCCCGTCGCAGATGTCCGAATTCAGAATTCGGATACAGCATCCCGTCCACGAACAACGCCGAGCCCACCCCCGTGCCGAAGGTCAGCATCAGCACCGCGCCCTTCACGTCCCGCCCCGCGCCAAACCCGATCTCCGCCAGCCCCGCCGCGTCCGCGTCGTTGACCAGGCTCACCTCCGCGCCCGCCGCCCCCTCGAACGCCGCCGCCGCGTCCAGCCCGATGAAGTCCGGATGCAGATTCGCCGACGTGCGGATGTGGCAGCCTTGCACCACCCCCGGGAACCCGACCCCGATGGGCCCGCGCCAGTCAAACTGCGCGGCCATCGCCGCGATCGCCGCCCCCATCTCCGCCGGCGCGAGCCGCGTCGGCGTGTCGATGCGGTGCCGCGCCGCCAGCAACAACCCCGTTTTTGTATCCACCGGCGCCCCCTTGAGCGCCGACCCACCGATATCAATGCCGAGAACTTTCATATATAGGAAAAAGGAAGACCGCAGATTTCGCAGATGAGCGCAGATTCAAACCCTCGATTTCACCACTCGTTTGAATTCCAGTCGGGCCCGCTTGAAATTAATCAGCAACGCGAGCCGATAACCCGTGATCGCCAGATAGCCGAGCATCTGAGCCATGTGAGTTTCGGTGAAACTTTCGGCCACCTTGGGATCGACCACGACCTTCTCCTCCACGAGCAAATCCGGCACCAGCCTACCCACGAGGTGGCCGCGATAAAGAACGTCGAAGGACTTTTGCTGATCCACCTTCAAGCCCTTCGCCCGCAGTTCGATGACCAAGGCGTTCCCATACAACTTCTCATCCAGACCCGGTCTCATCTCATTCAACACCCGCATCGCCGCACCGATGATCGCGTGGCTCAACTCCGGGTGGATGTCATCCCTGTCTTTATCTGCGTTCATCTGCGAAATCTGCGGTTAAAAAGGCCTCAGCCCTTGCACCCGCAGTCGTGTTTGCCGCAACCACCTTCGCCGCCGTCACCTATTTCGTCACCGGCCCTGCGGTCCTCGCATTCGCCGCCCCCGCCCTCCCCGTGCGCATGGCCATGCTCGCACTCCTCCGCCCTCGCCGCGCGCACCGCAATCACCTCCACCTCGAATTCCAGGTCCACCCCCGCCAGCGGATGATTGCCATCCAGGAGCAGTTCATCGCCCTCCACCCCGCGCACCGTCACGACCGGCGCGAACGCAT
Source organism: Opitutales bacterium (assembly GCA_038223295.1). Lineage (GTDB taxonomy): Bacteria > Verrucomicrobiota > Verrucomicrobiia > Opitutales > Opitutaceae > IMCC26134_A. The sequence continues at coordinate 1,701 of JBBRHC010000344.1, read as the reverse complement.
CGTCCCCCGCGCGGAACTGGTCGCCGGCCTTCACCTCGCCCTCGATGGGCAACAGCGCCTTCAACACCCGCTGCACCTGCGATTCGTCGCGCTCCCCGTAGGCCTTCGCCGCCGGCACCCCGATCTTCGCCTTCACCCCTGCCGCCAGTCCGCGCAGACCCTCCTCCAGCCCCTCCACGATCTGCCCCGACCCCTCCAAAAAGGCGATCGGCTCCCCGCCCACCGAGGCGTCCAACACCGCCCCCCGGTTGTCCCGCAGCGTATAGTGAAAGGTAACGACGTTTCGGCTCATAAAAACCGCCACCCAACACACCCGCCACCCACCCGCCAAGCCCGCATTCCTTTTTATCATTCCCCCGTTCCTCGACCTGATGGTTTCCTGGGTTTACCCGCATGCAAAACCGTCGCCTCCACGCCCTGTTTGCTCTCCTCGCGACGGTATTGGTCGTCGCTTGGCTTGTCCCCGCCGGAAACGATGCGAGTGAACCCGCGCAGAACTCCTTCGCCGGGATCAAATCCCGGGCCCCACCCGCCTCCGATGCGGCCTTCGCCGCCGTCGTCGTCCCCTTGATGGCGGACTCCTCACCCGATTCCTCGCATCCCGTGGAACGCGCGACGGCCCGCGGCACCGTGCTTGAACAACGTATCACGCCTGGCCCGAACCCGCTGTCGTGGACGCGCACCCTCCTCCTCCGCACCGAGGCCCGGCCACGTCCCGTCCGTGTCGTGGAACACTGGATACGCGCTCCCGACGGACCGGGCGCGCCCTGCCATTCGCGCGGGATGTTCCTGGCCGATCAACTCATCGTCACGACCCCGCCCGGCGTCTCCGAAACGACGCTGCGCGCCTCGCTCGCCTCCTCCGGCCTGCGCCTCGTCGGCTCCCTCGCCGAGCACGTCTGGACCGTGCGCCTCCCCGCCGCCGACCTTGACCCCGCACCCGCCGCGCTGGCCCTGCTTGCCACCCAGCCCGGCCTCGTCAAGGCCGCCGAGGCCGACGGCGTGGGCTTTGGCTCCGGGCTGCCCAACGACACGAGCTTCTCCCAGCAATGGGGCCTCCACAACACCGGCCAGTTCGGCGGCGCCCCGGAGTTCTGGACTCTGGTGGAGAACGCGCCGGGCATCGTCATCGCCGTCTTGGATTCCGGGCTTAACTTTACCCACCCCGACCTGCAAGGCCTCGCCTGGAGCAACCCCGGCGAGATCGCCGGGGACGGTCTCGACAACGACTTCAACGGCAAGGTCGACGACGTCACCGGCTGGGATTTCGTCAAAAGCGACAACCACCCCGCCGACGACCACGGCCATGGCTCCAACGTCACCGGCATCAACGCCGCCAATCGGGGCGACTCCCAGGGTGTCGCCGGGCTGGTCGGCGGCGTGCGCATCCTCGTTTGCAAGGTCCTCAACTTCGGCAACAGCGGCCTGACCTCCGACTTGATCTCGGCCACCATCTAAGCTCGGCAGCGCGGCGCGCCGATCATGAATCTCTCGCTGCAAAACTACCCCTTCAGCTCCGGCTTGAACACCGAGTTCACCGCCTGCCGCAACTCGGGTATCCTGCTCTCCATCTGCGCCGGCAACCAAGGCGCCAACAACGACGCCACCTCACCGTCGATGCAGCCCTGGCCGCACTGGAAAAGACCGATCCGGCCGAGCGGGCGGCGGCCCTTGCCGCGATTCCGGCGGACAAGGATCAGC
>JBBRHC010000343.1:0-3806 GCA_038223295.1 Opitutales bacterium | reverse complement strand
TCCCCGCCTCCGCCCCCCTCCCCCCCCCCACCCCGCCCGCCCCCCTCGGCGACCTCGCCGCCCGGCCCGCCGCCCCCGCCTACCCCGCCCGCCACGCCTGCGCCCTCCTCCCCTGGCGCGCCACTCTCGCCGCTCTCGCCCCCCCGCCCCCGCCCCCGGCCACGGCCCCGGCCGAGTAAAAGAACGCGCCCCTTCCGCCAGATCGACACCTACTCCGCATCCAAGCCTCGCCAAAAAATTACGAATGCGGAGAGAGGGGAAGGCGCGGCGAGGCAACCGGCGGCTCAGGAGCGACGCAGGACCGCTCGAAGAACGAAGAACCGACCTGGGCAGACGAGGGGAGTTTGGCTATTGCATCGCTTCCTCGAGTGGTGAGCTTGCCGCTTTCTTACCACCATGAAACCGCTCCCCGCTCTCTCCGCGCTGGCCCTTGCCTTTGGGCTTTCTCTTTCGCACTCCACCCCGGCTTTCGCGGGGGGCGGAGGGAAGGCGTCGGGTAAACACGCCGAGGCCAAGGCGGCCAAACTCGCGGCCGACCAGGACGTCGAGCAAAAGGCCGAAGCCAAGGCCGCGAAGCTCCAGACGGGCGAAAAACCCGCCGACGAGACCGAAAAGAAGAAGACGTGGAACCACCGCGCCGTCCGCCACAAACAAACCATGCCGGCGGCCCCCACGCCGAGCGACGGCGCCAAGTAGGACGCGCCTCGCCCCCGCCCATCTTTCAGCTAGAGCGGGCCCGCTTTTTCGGAGAGCGTACACCCTTCCCATGTCCACCGCCCTCGCGCAGCGCGCCGCCCACATCGTCTCCCTCGTCTCGCCCGACGCCCCCGCCGACTTCGTGCTCCGGCGCGAAATCGGACCCGATCCCGAGCTCGATTCCGTGGCGAAACGCGAGATCACCGGCGCCGTTTTCGCCTACTACCGCTGGCTCCAGTGGCTCGACACCGCCCACGCCCTCCCCCGGCGCGTCCTCGCCGCCCTCGACCTCCAAAAACGCTTCGACGCCGACCCCGCCGCCCTCAAGCCCGAGGCCCTCGCCGCCCTCGCCATCCCCGCCTGGGCCCTCGCCACCCTCGATTTCCCCACCCCCGAGGCCCGCGCCGCCTACTTCCGCCAGCTCCAGCGCCCTCCCTCCCTCTGGATACGCCCCCAGCGCGAATTCGCCGCCTCGCTCGCCCGCGCCCTCCGCCACGCGGCTCCGCCGCAATCGGAGATTTCAAACTTCAAATTTCCAATCCCGCCGACCGCCCTCCGCTACACCGGCCCGAGCGATCTTTTCAAAGCCGAGGAGTTCAAAAAAGGCCTGTTCGAGATTCAGGATCTCGCCTCCCAGCTCGTCGGCCACGCCTGCGCCCCGCTCGCCACCGAGACGTGGTGGGATGCCTGCTGCGGCGAGGGCGGCAAGACGCTCCACCTCTCCGACTTGATGGAGAACAAGGGCGTCATCTGGGCCACCGACCGCCACACCGGCCGCCTCGCCACCCTGCGCAAACGCGCCGGCCGCGCCCATGCCTTCAACTACCGCGCCATCACCTGGAACGGCGGCCCCTTCCTGCCCACCAAGACCAAGTTCGACGGCATCCTCGTCGACGCCCCCTGCTCCGGCGTCGGCACCTGGCAACGCAACCCCCACGCCCGCTGGACCGCCACCGAGACCGACGTGAAGGAGCTCGCCGAGATCCAGCTCCAACTCCTCGAAAACACCCACAAAGCCCTCAAGCCCGGCGGTCGCCTCATCTACGCCGTCTGCACCATCACCCGCCAGGAAACCACCGCCGTGGTGAACGCGTTTAGCGCCGCCCACCCCGAGCTGGAGCCCCTTCCGCTCCAGGCCCTCGGCAGTCCCCACTCGTCCCTCTTCCTCTGGCCCCAGGACCTCGACGCCAACGGCATGTTCATCGCCGCCTGGCGGCGGAAGGCCGCCTGAAGTAATCACGCGCCCCTTTCACCCAACCCAGACGTCTCCACCCTCCCGCCTCCACCCTCCACTTTTCACGTTCCAGCCTGCGAGCTGCAGACCCGCCCCATTCCGCGCCCCTCCGTGGTCCACTCCGCCCCCGCCCCCCGCCCCATCACCGCCGCGCAGATCCGTCGCGATTTTAACGACATCCGCGCGGTCATGCACTACACCAAGGCCGCCCACGAACTCGGCCTCTGGGCGAGCGAGCGCATCATGATCGCGCGCCACTTCCCCGACCCCGCCGCGCCCCTCCTGGAGGCGGGTTGCGGGGCCGGCCGCGTCTGTGTCGCGCTGCACGCCCTCGGCTACGAAAACCTCACCGCCTTCGACTTCGCGCAAGAGCTGGTCGACCAAGCCGCCTCCCTCGCCGCCGAGCGCCGCGCCCCCATCACCTTCCACCACGCCGACGCCACCCGCCTGCAAACCCACCCCGCCTTCGTCCCGCCCCCGCCCCCCGTTCCCGCCTCCGCCCATCATTCATCATCCATCACACCTCATCCATCCCCGCCCCCGCCCCCCTTCGCCGGCTGCCTCTTCCTCTTCAACGGCCTCATGCAGATCCCGCTCCGCCGCAACCGCCGCCGCGCCCTGCGCCAGCTCGCCGCCGTCTGCCAGCCGGGCGCCCCGCTCCTCCTCACCACCCACGACCGCGACCACTCGCCGCTCGAGCGCGCCAGCTGGCGGCTGGAGGCCCGCCGCTGGGCCGACGGCAAACAAGACCCGCGCCTCCGCGAATTCGGCGACCGCCGTTTCTCCGACGAGTGCGGCGACACCTACATGCACCTCCCCGACCGCGCCGAGATCCTCGCCGACCTCGCCGCCACCGGCTGGGTCCACACCGAGGACCACCTCCGCCGCGAGCTCGCCAAAGAATCCGCCGCCGTCCGCGCCTTCTCCGACGAATGCCGCTTCTGGGCCGCCCGCCGCGCCTGAGCCCCGGCCCGCGCGCCCATCTCTTCCCTTTTTTCGCCTTCTGTGCCTTTTGTGGCGATCCTCCCCGCCCTCGATATGCCGCCCTTCACCGATCGCACCTGGCTCTGGTTCGCCGCCGCCTGCTACCTCGTGGGCGCGGTCCTCGGCACCGTCTCCCTCCTGCGCGAACGCCGCCACTCCCGCGCGGCCATGTATCTCATCCTCGCCGCCGGCTACACCTTCCAGACCTTCGGCCTCTACCTGCGCGGCCTCGCCGTCGGCGGCTGCCCCCTGGGCAACACCTTCGAGCTCGTGCAGTTCACCGCCTGGTCCGCCGCCACCCTCTACCTCGTGGTCGGCCCCGCCTTCCGCCTCAGCCTGCTCGGGTACGGCACCGCCCTGCTCTCCGCCGGCCTCAGCCTCGCCGCCCTGCTCACCCCGGCCTGGGACCCCGCCCTGCGCACCCACCTCTTCGGCGGCAACGCCTGGATCGAGTTCCACGCCGCCCTCGCCCTCTTCAGCTACGGCGTCTTCGGCCTGCTCGCCCTCGTCTCCGTCATGTATTTGGTGCGCCACTACGGCCTGAAAAACAAACTTCTCGGCGGCGCCTTCGCCCTGCTCCCCTCCATCCGCGACCTCGACCACATCGGCCTGCGCCTGCTCGCCGCCGGCGTCGCCCTCCTCGCCCTCTCCCTCGGCGTCGGCTCCGTCTGGTGGCTGCGCACCCCCGAATCCGTCGACCTCGCCAAACTCCTCGCCACCGTCGGCGTCTTCGTCGCCTACGCCCTCGCCCTCGCCCTCCGCCTCCGCGGCGCGCTCGTCTCCCGCCGCTGGTCCACCGCCTGCATCCTCCTCTTCCTCGCCGCCCTCGTCTCCATCGCCCCGGTCAACTCCCGCCGCCCCGCCCCCCCCCCCCCGCGCCGCCCCTCGGCAG
>JBBRHC010000342.1:0-3828 GCA_038223295.1 Opitutales bacterium | reverse complement strand
GTGAGTGGGGATTGTGCGACGCCAGCACGAGGCAGAAGGGTTTTCCATCGGCGCGGGCGGAGGCGAGGAAGGTGCGGTGGTTTTTGTCGTCGAGCGGGTCCGGCAGATATTCGAAGGGCAAAACGTCCTCGGGGCCGATGTGCCGCTTGCCAGAAAGCGCGACGCGGTAGCCGACCGACTTCAGACGCTGCGCGATGCTGATGGTGTTCGGCCGCGAGACGAAGGTGTGGTTCGGGTAGGCGCCGGTCTTGATCGGATACATCCCGGTGTAGAGCGCGTGGCGCGTCGGCGAACACATGGGCGCCGCTTGGAAACAACGCGTGAAGCGCAGGCCGTCTTTGGCGAGGCCGTCAATCGTCGGCGTGAAGGCTTGCCCACCGTAGCAGCCGACGTCGCTGAAGGTGAAGTCGTCGGCGATGATCAGGAGAAAATTCGGTTTCGTTGACGGCGTCGCCCCCAACACGGCCGAAAGTGAAAGGAGGAAACCGGCAATCAGGCTGAGTCGGGTGCGCATGGTGAAAGCGGGCTATTTGTTTTTCTTTTTGGCGCCCGCCGACGGAGGGGCGGCGCGGGCGGGATCGGTGAGCAGGCGGGGAGCGGCGTAGACCTTGCCCTCATCGCCTTGGGCTTTCATCCACGCATCAACGTCGGCGCGGAGCGCGGCGAGGCGCCTGGCTTGGGCCGGATCGGCGGCGAGATTTTTCAACTCAAGCGGATCGGTGCGGAGATCGAAGAGCTCCTCGGCGGGCCGTTCGTGGTAGCGGCGCACCGTCGCGGCGGCAGCGGGGTCGCGCTTGGCCTTTTCGTCCCAGCTGCCCCAGTAACCGCCCGCGTCGTTGGCTTGGACGATGTCGACGTGGGTCGAGTAGTAGAACCCGGGGTGCAGGTTGCGGATGTATTTCCAGTCGGCGGTGCGCACGCTGCGCGTCGGATAGATGTTCATGCGGCCATCGCCGCTGTGAGTGGTGAAAATCTTTTCGCGATGCTGGGCGGTTTGCCCGCGCAACACGCCCGCGAACGAGGTGCCGTCGAGCCCCTGCGGCGCCGGGCCGCCGGCGACGGCGACGAGGGTGGGCAAAATATCGAGCCAGCTCACCATCGCATCCGTGCGCGTGCCGGCGGTGATTTTCCCCGGCCAGACCGCGATCATCGGCGTGCGGATGCCGCCGTCGTAGAGACTCCATTTGCCAAACGGCCATTGGGCGCCGTGGTCCGAAGTGGTGATGAAAAACGTGTTCGCGCCCAGCACGGCGTTGGCCGCGTCAAACACTTCGCCGAGCTCGGTGTCCATGCGGCCAACGGCGGCGTAGTAACGCGCGCGGGCCGTGCGGGTCTGCGGTGTGTCGACGTGATTCGCGGGGATCGTGACGCTTTCCGCGACGTAGCCCTCGCCGGTTTCCGGCCACGGCACGTGCGGCCAATTCGTGCCGATGAAGAGCGCGAGCGGCTTGTCGCTCTGGCGCGCACGAAGCCAGGCGAGGGCGGCGGAGACGGCGATGTCTTCGTGATACTTGTCGTGGGCGAAGTGATCGAAGCCATAGTCGCCCGTATGTTGGTAGTGCGAGACCTTGCCGAACGCCACGACTTCGTAGCCGAGTTCCTGCAGGTAGGCCGGGAGTTTCTTGATTTCTGCGCGCGGCTTCGAGTGGTTCGGCTCCGCGCCGTTGCGCGCAGGCGTCAGGCCCGTGAGCAGCGCGGCCCGACTTGGGGCGCAACTCGGGGACGCGACAAACGCGTGATCGAATGTCAGCCCGGCGAGCGCGACGCGCTCCATGTGGGGCGTCTTCACATCCGTCGAACCGTAGACCGACGAGTCCGCACGCGAGTGATCGTCGGTGAGAAACACGACGAGGTTGGGACGCGCGGGTGTGGCGGCCCAAGCACCTGCCACGAGGGTGAGCAAGAGGCCCGGGCACAGGAGGGTGCGGGAGAAGATCATTTCTTTGAGGGCCACGTCGCGCGCCAAGCCATGACGAGTTGTTTGAGGTCGCGCACGATCTCCGGTTGGGCAGCGGCGAGGTTGTTGGCCTCTTTGGCGTCGGTCGCGAGATCGTAGAGTTCGGGCCGCGAGCCGTCCGGATTGATGAGGAGCTTCCAGTGGTCGCGGCGCACCGCGAGCGTCGGGCTGGGGTCGGGGCCGAATTTGAAGGCGTCGCCGCCGTTGCGGCCATATTCCCAATACACCGGCCCGCGTTTCGCCTGCACGCCACCGCGCCAGATGGCGGAGACATCCGAACCATCGAGGGTGTGGGCGGTGGGAAGTTTTGCGCCCGCCAGCGCCGAGAGCGTGGGCAACAGATCCGGCGCGACGAGCACCGAGCGGTCGTCGACGCGGCCGGCGGGCACGCGGCCGGGCCAGCGCACGATGAAGGGCATGCGGATGCCGCCCTCGTAGAGCGCGAGTTTGTTGCCGCGAAAGCCGCCGGAGCGGGCGCCGTCGAAAGTCGGCAGCGCGCCGTTGTCGCTCGTGAAAACGACGACGGTGTTTTCCTCGAGGCCACGGGATTTCAGACCGTCGAGCAGGCGGCCGATTTGTTGGTCGAACTCGGCGAGCACCGGGTGGAAATTCTTCGGGAGGTCTTTCTTGTCGGACACGTCGTCGGGCACCCAGGGCGTGTGCACGTCGTCGGCCCAGAGGTTGACGAAGCACGGGCCGTCGCGGTGGCGATCGAGGAAATCGAGGGTTTTATCGACAAAGAACGCCGTGCGATCCCAGCGCTTCACTTTGTCCTGGGGAGACCAAATCCAATTGGTCGCCGTGATATCCGGATGCGGTTCGGGGCTCTCCCAGGTGCCGACGCCCTCGTCGTAGCCGTAGGCGGCAAACTTCGGCGCCTCAGTCACATCGCGCCCGCCGCCGAGGTGCCATTTACCGATGTGCGCGGTCGCGTAGCCGGCGGCCTTCAGCGTGCGCGGCAGTGACGGCGCGCGCGGGTCGAGAAAATCGTCCTGCTCGCAGGCGGCGTTGCCCTTCTTCGTCTGAAGGAAACTCGTGATGCGCCAGCGGGCGGGATGCATGCCGGTGATGATGCCGGCGCGCGACGGCGAGCAGATGGGCGAAGCGGAGTAGTATTGGGTGAAGCGGGTGCCCTCACGCGCGAGACGATCGATGCGAGGGGTCGGGGCCTGCATGCCGCCGTAACAGCCGAGGTCGCCGGGCCCCATGTCGTCGGCGAGGATCACGATGATATTGGGCGGACGGCTGGATGCCGTAGCAGCCGACGCGACCGACGCAGCGGTGCCAGCGAGCAGCGCCGCGCAGAAACGAAACAGGGTAAATTTTTTCATGGAGAGGTGGGTGCCGTCTATTTTGTGATGAGCCAGTCTTTGGGGGCCTTGTAGCCCGCGCGACCTTCGCCGTATTCGGCGACGCCGGCGGCGGGTTGGAGGGCGCCGAAACTCGCGAGAAGTTGGGCGAGATCGCGCACGACGGCCGGATGCTCGGCGGCGACGTCGGTGCGTTCGCGCGGATCCGTGCTCAGGCGGTAGAGCTCCTGTTTTTGCGCCTTCCCGCTTGAGAGGACCTCGCCGCCGATGTGCACGAGTTTCCAATCGCCACGGATCACCGAGGCTCCGGGCGGACGCCCACCTTGCGCAAAGTAGGAATACCACGGGCGCTCGGGCGCAGGGGTTTTGCCCTGGAGAATCGGTAGGGCGTCGATGCCGTCGAAGGGGCGTTCGCCTCTCGGCCAAGGCGCGCCGGCCGCGCGGAGGATCGTCGGAGCGATGTCGATGTAGCCGAGCATGGCGTCGGACTTGAGACCGCCCGCGAGACCGGCGGCGGGCCAGCGGATAGCGGCGCAGACATGGATGCCGCCTTCGTAGACG
>JBBRHC010000341.1:0-3832 GCA_038223295.1 Opitutales bacterium | reverse complement strand
GATGAGATGGCGCAAGAAGTTGGATCAGATGGTCGTTCGTGAATCCCGAGGTGCACTGAATAGTGCATTGAGCGGGTGAACAAACGAGCAGATGACCAGCAGATTGCGCCAGATCGCGGCGATCCACTTCGGATTTCGGGCCAAGGAGACTTGGTACCGCTGGTGGAGGGGTGTCAGGCGGCGGCGCGTTCTTCGGTGGGGTCGCTGGCGGCGGGTTTGGGGGGTGGCGGGGTGATGGCGGAGGGGGCGTGCATGAGGCCGAGGAGGCCGCGGCCGAGGCGGGGTTTGGCGCCGGGGGCGGGCGCGGGCATGGAATCGATGTCGAGCGGGCGGGCGGGGGCGGGCGTGGTGGCGGTGATGGCGCGGAGGATGTCGTCTCGGCGTTTGTCGTCGGCCGCAGCCAGCGCGGTGGCCAGTTGCGCGGTGAAGGCGGGCAGGGCGGCGGCGAGGCGGGCCTCAAGCGCGGCGGTGACGGTGGCCTCCACGGTGGCGCTCAGACTGGCGGCGAGGTCGGTGGCGAGTTTTTCTTGGTCGGTGGTGGAAAGGCCGAGCGGGTGCTCGGCGATCCCAGGGGCGCTGCGGCCGGCGGCGTGGCGATGGGCGAACTCGAGGGTGAAGGGGATGGTCGCGAAGGCGGCGGCGGCGGCCACGCAGGCGTGCAGGCCGAGGAGCTCGGCGACGCCGAGCGGGCGGATGGAGAGGGCGCCGATCAGCGCGCCGACGCCGAGGAAAAAGGCGGCGGCGGCGAGGAAGGGGGTTTTGACAACGGCGGGGGCGTGCGAGTGGGCGGGGGTGGACATGGGGCGGGGCGCTTCCAGGTGGGGCGCTGGGGCGGGTGTTGGGAGGGGGCGGGGTGGTCGCTCAGTTTTGAGTATCTTCCGGGAGCGGGTCGGGGTTGCCGGAGAGCGGGGTGGAGGGGGCGGAGGGGGCGGAGCGGTGGAGGAAATCGTGGAGCTCGGCGGCGAGTTTGCCGCCGAAGCCGTCGACCTCGGCGATCTGGGCGGCGGAGGCGCGGCGGAGTTTGTCGATGTCGGTGAAACGCTCCAGGAGCGCGGCGCGGCGGACGACGCCGAGGCCGGGGAAATCGTCGAGCACACTCTCGCGGATCTTCATGGAGCGCAGGTCGGCGTTGTAGGTGTTGGCGAAGCGGTGGGCCTCGTCGCGCAGGCGCTGGAGGAGGTGGAGGGCGGGGGAGTTGAGCGGCAGATTCAGGGGGGCGCGCTCGTCGTGGAAAATGATGGTCTCGTGTTTTTTCGCGAGGCCGATGAGGGCGGGAGGGACGAGGTCGAGGGCGTAGAAGGCCTTGAGCGCGGCGCCGATCTGGCCGCGGCCGCCGTCGATGACGACGAGATCGGGGAAGGGTTTGCCTTCGTCGGCGAGGCGGCGGTAGCGGCGGCCGACGACCTCCTCCATGGCGCGGAAATCGTCGTTGCCGATGAAGCTTTTTATTTGGAATCGGCGGTAGTTGGCTTTGTCGGGCCGGGCGTCGGCGAAATGGACCATGGAGGCGACGCAGTAGGTGCCGCTGATGTGGGAGATGTCGAAACACTCCATGGTGCGGGGGGCGGGGTCGAGGCCGAGGGCGCGGCCGAGCTCGGCGACGGCGGTGTCGTCGCGGGTGACGACGGGGCGGTCGCGCTCGAACTTGCGGGTCTTGGCGAGGGTTTTTTCGAGGGCGAAAACGATGTCGCGCAGTTCGGCGGCCTGCTCGAAATTTTGTTTCTCGGCGGCGGTGCGCATCTCGATGCGGAGGGCTTCGAGCCACTCGAGGGACTTGCCCTCGAGGAAGGTGCAGGCGTCGTCCACGCGGGCGCGGTAGGCTTCGGGGGTGATGGTGTTTTCGAAACCATAGAGTTCCTGACGCACGTCGTCGTAGAGTTGCCAGCGTCCGTCGGGGAGGAGCTGCGGGGTGGCGTCGCCGAGGAGGATGCCGAACTGGCGGCGCATTTGCGCGAGGGTTTTGCGCAGGAGGCCGGAGTGGGCGAAGGGGCCGAAGTAGCGCGAGTGGTCCTCCTTGCGCAGGCGGGTGAGGCGGAAGCGCGGGAGCGTCTCGGCGAGGTCGACGCGCACGAGGAGGAAACGTTTGTCGTCGATAAAGTCGGTGTTGTAGCGGGGCTTCCACTGCTTGATGAGTTTACCCTCGAGGAGGAGGGCCTCGGGCTCGGACTTCACCTCGATGGTGTCGAAGTCGTGGATGAGGTCGATGAGGGCGCGGATCTTCGGGTGGAGCGTGAGGGCGCGGGACGGGGTGAAGTAGGAGGAGACGCGTTTCTTGAGGGCCTTGGCCTTGCCGACGTAGAGGATGCGGCCGAGGCGGTCCTTCATGAGGTAGACGCCGGGCTTGTCGGGGAGGCGTCGGACTTTCTCCTTAAGGTTTACGGGGTCGCTTGCTGGCATTTTCGGAAAGAGTAACCAACATGGAACATTCGCAACGTATGGTTTCCAGCTCCGTCACTTCCCCCGGCTTTCCTCCCGTGCCCGCCCGACCGGCGGGAGCGCGCTACGAACTCATCACGCTCGGCGACGAGCTGCTGCTCGGGCTGACCGCCAACACGCACCTGTGCTTCATCGGGGCGGCGCTGGGGCGGCGAGGGGTCATGCTGACGCGCAACGTGACGATCACCGACGAGGCGTCGGCGATCGTGGCGCAGTTTCGCGAGAGCTGGGCGCGCAGCGACGTCATCATCACGACGGGCGGGCTGGGGCCGACCTGCGACGACCGCACGCGCGAGGTGGTGGCGGGCGTGCTGGGGCAGGAGCTGGTATTCGAGCCGTCGATACGCGAGGCGATCGAGGCGCGCTTCAACCGGCTGGGGCGGAAGATGACGGAGAACAACCTGAAGCAGGCGTATCGGTTTTCACGCGGGGAGGTGTTGCCCAACGCCAACGGCACCGCGCCGGGGCTGTGGGTGGTGCAGGACGGCAAGGTGCTGGTGATGTTGCCCGGCCCGCCGAACGAGCTGCACCCGATGTTTGCCGAGCAGGTGATGCCCAAGCTGGCCGCGCTCGGGCTGGTCTCGACGAAGGAGGCCTACGTGCAGGTGCGCACGGCGGGCATCGGCGAGAGCGCGCTGGAGATGCGCCTGCAGCCGCTGCTGGCGCCGCACGGGGAGGCCTTGAGCATCGCGTTTTGCGCGCATCAGGGGCAGGTCGATCTGCGACTCAGCTCGCCCTCGGGCGCGCTCGGCGAGGTTGCGCTGGAGGAGCTGGCGCGGAGGTGCGCGGCGCTGCTGGGCGACGACTTTTTGTGCTACGGGCACGACTCGCTGGCGAAGGTGTGCGGCGACCTGCTGCGCGCCGGCGAACATACGCTGGCGGTGGCGGAGACGGCGACGGGCGGGCTGCTGGCCAACGGGTTCACCGACATCTCGGGCGCGTCGAAATTTTTCGCGGGTGGCTGCGTGTGTTACTCGAACGAGTCGAAGATGCAGCTCCTCGATGTGCCGGAGGACATCCTCCTGCAGCACGGCGCGGTGTCGGCGGAGAACGCCGTGGCGATGGCGGCGGGGGTGGCGGAGCGCCTGGGCGCGGACTACGGGCTGGCGGTGACGGGTTTCGCGGGGCCGTGCGGCGGCACGAAGGAGAACCCGGTGGGGACGATCTTTTTGGCGCTCTATACCCCGGAGGGCGTGTGGTCGCGACGGCTTAGCCAATCGGGTCCGCGCTCGGCGGTGAAACAACGCGCGGTGAATGGCGCGCTGGACTGGCTGCGCCGCGAGCTGGTGCGCGCGAAGCGCGGCGGCACCCGCGCGCCCTTTGCGGGCGGGGATACGTCGACGGCGCAGCCGGGGGGTTGAGGGCGGGACGGGTGTGGGGGAGCGGGACGCGGGCT
>JBBRHC010000340.1:0-3848 GCA_038223295.1 Opitutales bacterium | reverse complement strand
GGCATCCGCGTGCAGCAGGTTTTCCTCGCCCTGTGCGGCAGCCACTTCGACGGATTTTACCCCGAGGCCGCCGTAAAGGTCGGCGGCCTCGAGGGCCGGGTGAGCCAGCTCGATATCGACACCGTCCACGGCCTCGCCAAGTCCAAGGCCCTGCCCGCCGGGCGCTGCATCGTCCACTTCCTGCGCCGCCCCTACTACCTCGACGGCACGCTCAGCCCCTCGCCCGAGGACATCCGCGGCGACCGCCTCTCGGTCGGCGTCTGGCACGTGCACGGCGACCAGCATCGCATCGCCGACAGCGTTCACATCATCCGCAACTTCAACCTGCCCGTCACCGAGCTCGTGCTCTCGGCCCTGGCCTCGGGCAACATCCTCACCACCGCCGAGGAGCGCCAGCACGGCGTGCTCGTCATCGACCTCGGTGGCGGCACCACCGACTTCGCCTACTACCGCCACGGCCGCGCCTGCCTCGCCGGCGTCGTCCCGGTCGGCGGCTCGCACCTCACCAACGACCTCGCGCTCGGCCTGCGCATCACCGACAGCCAGGCCGACAAAATCAAAAACCTGCACGCCCGCGCCACCGTCTCCGCCAAGGACCGCTCCGACACCGTGTGGCTCAACGGCGACATGGGCATCGGCGACCGCCGCTTCCCGCGCATGACCATCGAGCAGATCGCCGCCGCCCGCACCCGCGAGACCTTCGATGTGGTGCGCAAGAAACTCGGCGCGCTCTACACTCCCGGCGAGACCCTCGCCGGCGTGGTCCTCACCGGCGGCGCCTGCGCCCTGCCCGGCATCGAGGAGGCCGCCGCCCGCGTCTTCGAGGTGCCCGCCCGCGTCGGCGCGCCGCGCGTCGAGGTGAACGAAAAACTCCGCGACCCCGCCTACAGCACCGTGCTCGGCCTGCTCCACCAGGGGCTCACCCAGCAGCTCGAATCCACCGCCGGCCGGCCCCGCAGCCTCGGGAGCCGTCTCAAGAGTTTCCTCGACCGCCTCGCCACCGCCTGAGCGCCCGCGGCTCCCTCCCACCATCGTCGCCGCCAACCGCCGCCCCCCATGTCGTCCTCCGATTCCACCACCGCGATTCCGCTGCCCTTCTCCGCCGACATCCTCACCGACCGCCGCATCGCCATCAAAGTGGTGGGCATCGGCGGGGCCGGCGCCAACGCCGTCGACCGCCTGAAAATGGAGAACCTCGACCGGCTCCAGATGGCCGTGATCAACACCGACGCCCAGGCGCTCGGCACCAGCCCGGTGCAAGAAAAAATCCTCATCGGCGCGGGCGTCACCCGCGGGCTCGGCGCCGGCGCCGACCCCGATCTCGGCCGCCAGGCCGCCGAGGCCGACCGCGAAAAAATCGCCGAGGCGGTGAAGGACTGCGACCTCGTCTTCCTCGTCGCCGGCATGGGCGGCGGCACCGGCTCGGGCGCCGCGCCCACCGTGGCCGAGATCGCCGCCGAGCACGGCGCCGTGGTCATCGCGTTTGTCACGTTGCCCTTCAGCTTTGAGGGTGGCCGCCGCGTGAAACAGGCCGACGAGGGTTTGCTCGCCCTGCGCAAGGTGTGCGACGCCGTCATCCCCCTGCCCAACGACCTCCTCCTCCAGGAAGCCGCCGAGGGCGAGACCGTGCTCGATAGCTTCGCGCGCGCCGACGAGTGGATCGGGCGCGGCGTGAAATCCATCTGGTCGATGATGTTTCGCACCGGCCTGATCAACCTCGACTTCGCCACCCTGCGGCAGGCCTTCCACACCCGCGGCGGCAAGACCCTCTTCGGCCTCGCCAGCGGCGCGGGCGAGGACCCGGTGGCCGAGGCCTTGGAAAGCCTCAAGCTGTGCCCGCTGCTCGCCACGCCCGAGTTCGCGCGCAAGGCCGACCGCATCCTCGTCAACATCGTCGGCGGCACCGATCTCACCCTGCCCAAGGTCAACGAGATCATGTGCGCCGTCACCGAGCAGTTTGGCAAAGACGCGCACGTCATCATGGGCGCCGTCATCGACGAGACCTGCCAGGGCCGCGTCGAGCTGATGGTGCTGGGCACGAGCGACGCCGGCGCGCGCGTCTTCACCCCCCGGCGCAACCCGACCTCCCGCGCCCGCGCCGCCACCGCCACCGCCACCGCCGCCGCCGCCGCTACCGCCACGGCGGCGGCGTCCGCCCCGGCTTCCCCCTTCTCCGCCGGGGTCTCGTCCGGGCCCGCCGCCGCTTCGCCCGGCGCCACCGAGCCGGCCTTCGATCTCGGTCTCGATACGCGCGACACCACCGCCAAGGGCAAGCCGGGCGCGAGGCCCAAGGGCACGGCCCCCGCCGCGCAGGTGGAGCTGACCTTTGGCGAACACGAGACGCGCGGCACGTTCGAGCGGAGCGACAAGAACCTCTTCGAAGGCCAGGATCTCGACGTCCCGACCTACCTCCGCCAAGGCCTGAAGCTGCACCTCTGAGTCGCGCTTCCGGTGTAGGGCGGGGTCGCCGCACCCCGCCGTTCCGAAAATGCGGCCGAGCGGCGGGGAGGTAGAGCGAGGAGTTAAGGCGGACTGGTGCCGTGCCCGCCAGTTCCAAGCCGGCGGGGTGCGGCGACCCCGCCCTACACCGGCCACCCGCCCGGGTTAACGCGGTGGAGGCGTTTCCGGGTGCGCTTTGTCAAAAGTCACAGGGTGACGTCTTCAGAAAAACCGCACGACGCGTAGAGGTGATAGCAATCAACGAGAGCGAACATGGATCAGCCAAAAAGGTCCGCCTCGGGGGCTACGTCGCCGCCGGCGCGGACGGGTTGCACGCACTCGGGCCCGTCGCGGAGAAGTCCCGGATGCCGTTAAAAGAGGCGGATGGTTGATGGCTTAGTGATTGGCTTTAGGGCTTGGAGGATGGAACAAGAGCAACATTGCCCGGGGAGGTGTGGAGGGGCTGCGCCCCTTCACCTTCGCCTCATCCGAGCTGGCCAAGGCGGCCGCGTTGCACCCGGCGACAAAGGCCCGTAACTCGTCAGGCGACTTCTTGCCCGCCCGCGCACCCTGGGCCAGCCGCAAGCGCCGCCACGGACGCCCGTACTCGGCGTGATCCCCCGGCTCAAGTAACCGGACAGGTTGCGCTCTTTGTGGAGCACACAACGCTGATTCAACGCATCCGGCCATGTGGCGCGCACCGCGTTCGCCAGGGCGTTGGAACCGTCCAGCACCGCAAGCAAACGATACTCCGGCAACGGACCGAAGCCGCGCCGCCAACCGGGCGACCAACGCCTTCCCCACCGCGATGTTCCCGCTGGCGCCCGCTTCGAGGTCCGACACCACCTTTTCTCCGGTTTGGGTGCCGCCCAAGGCGACCACCACCAGCGCGTCCTCTCCCAGTCCCACGCCGTCCAGCATCAACCCGATAAACCCCCGGCCTTTCAGGTCCCGTTCCCTCAGCTTCCCGATGTTCGCGGCGGTCGCCTTGATCCAGTGTCTCGGGGCCGCGCCCTTGCCGGTCACCTCCTCGTTCGCCCAATTTTGGCTGCGCGTGCTCATCCCGGCGGCGAGTTCCCTGACCACCCGCGCCACGTTGTTCGCCGGATCCCGCATGGCCTGATAACTGGCGAGGACATGCTCGATCTCTCGCCCGTCGACACCACACCGACGCACCCACGGACGGCGCACCCTCTGCACAGTCGCCATCCGGGTAGCGCTTACCGTTTTCCGGGTCGCCACGCCGAAACGACGCCCCGGCCACCGGATAATCCCGAAATCCGGAGTAGGAGCCGATGAGATGGCGCAAGAAGTTGGATCAGATGGTCGTTCGTGAATCCCGAGGTGCACTGAATAGTGCATTGAGCGGGTGAACAAACGAGCAGATGACCAGCAGATTGCGCCAGATC
>JBBRHC010000339.1:0-3848 GCA_038223295.1 Opitutales bacterium | reverse complement strand
TTATCGCCCAAAAAGATGGGCACGAACTGGTTCATGCCGGCGTTGGTGAAGAGCAGTCCGGGGGAATCCGGGAGGAGCGACGACGAGGGGACGATCGTGTGCCGCTGGGCGTGGAAAAAATCGAGGAAGGACTGGCGGATCTGCGCGGAGGTCATGGGCCGGGGAAAAACCGGCAGCAGACCCGTGCGCGCGGCGGCTGGCAAGAGCGCAGGGCGGCGCGCGCGCGGGAAGCATGAGCCGGATGCAGAAATTGGCCGCAAAAACGCGCAAAAGTCGCAAAAAGAAGGATCGGGTTTGTGCTTTTTGTGACTTTTTTGCGACCTATTTTTCCGACTGGAATGGGGGTTTTTCCAAAATGGTCTGGGGTGGATTATCTACGCGGAGGGGCAGGCCTTGCGCGGGAAGGGGGACCGGTATTCTTTCCGCGGGATTGTGAACGCACTACGCACGTCGCAAGTGATGCTTGGGAAACATGGGTTTCGCGCGGGCGGGTGGAGGCGGGGACGCGGGCGCGGGGGGCGGCGGACGCGCGCGCGGGAGGGGCGGCGATGAATGGGGGCGGCGTGACTTGTCGAGAACGTTGGAGGCGTTACATCCCTGGGGCGGGCACGGGCTACTGGGTAAGGTTGGTGATCGGGACGACGTTAGCGGTGGGCGTGATTTTAGTGGGGCTACAGCTCCGGCAGGTGGAGCGGACGGAAAAAGTGCTCTGGACGATCCGCGATCTGCGGACGGCGCGGCTGGAGCTGGCCAAGGGCTCGTTGTATCTTTCGCAGGCGGACGAGGCGGGCTCCGCATTCGAGCGCGGGCAGGGGCTGGCCTTGCTCCGGCGGGCGATGGGGACCTTGGAGAGCAAGGAGCAGGCCGGGGAGGTGGTGCTCTCGGCGGCGATGCGCGAGGCGCTGGCGGTGCTGCGGGAGCGGTCGGGGGCGTGGCCGGCGGAGGGCGCGCGGACGCCGGGGCAGGCGGCGGAGATGCGCGCGGTGTTCCACGCGGTGGAGCGCGAGGCGGACGGGCTGGATTTGCAATTGCAGGCGCGGGTGGAGCGGGTGTCGGTCGATAACCGGCGCGAATTCCTGGCGGTGACGCTGGGCGCGGGGCTGACGATGGTGGTTTTTAGCGCGGTGATCCTGCTCTTGCAGCGGCGCGGGGCGCGGGCGGCGCGGGAGACGCGGGAGGCGGAGCAGCGCTTCGCGGCGGTGATGGAGAATCTGGGCGAGGGTTTGATCCTGGCCGACGCGGAGGGGCGCTTGTTGCACTGCAATCCGGCGGTGCTTGCGATGCACGGACTGGCGAGCGAGGCGGAGTGGCGGCGCGCGGCGGATGCGGTCGTGCAGAACTACGCGCTGGAGACGCTGACGGGGGAGCGCTTGCGTTTCGAGCAGTGGCCTTTGCAGCGCTTGCTGCGGGGCGAACCGGTGCGCGGCCTGGAGCTGCGGCTGCGACGGATCGTGGATGGCTGGGAGCGGGTCTTCTCGTATGGCGGCGGGGTGGTGAGCGGGCCGGGCGGGGTGCGCTTCGCGTTTTTGACCATCGGCGACGTGAGCGCGCGGAACGCGGCGGAGCGCGCGCTGCGCGAGCTGAACGGGGAGCTGGAGCAGCGGGTGGCGCGGCGCACGGCGGAGCTGGAGGCGAAGAACCGGGAGTTGGAGACGTTCACGTATTCGGTTTCCCATGACTTGAAGGCCCCGCTGCGGGGCATCGACGGGTATAGCCGGCTGCTGCTGGAGGACTACGAGGACAAACTGGACGCGGACGGCCGGCGTTTCCTGGGGCTGGTGCGGCAGGCAAGCACGCACATGGGGCGGTTGATCGATGATTTGCTGGCGTACTCGCGGCTGGAGCGGCGCGCGGTGCAGGCGGAGCCCGTGCCGGCGCGGGCGCTGGTGCGCTCGCTGCTCGAGGCGTCGGGGGCGGAGATCGAGGCGCGCGGGGTGAGGATCCTCGAGACGGTGCCGGAGGAGCTGACGCTGAGCGCGGACGGGCAGGGGCTGGCCATGGCCCTGCGCAACCTGATCGACAACGCGTTGAAATTCACGCGCGACACGGAGCGCCCGGTGATCGAGGTCGGGGGGCGCCGCGAGGGCGAGGTTGGCGGGGCGGTCGGGGTAGGGGTGCTATGGGTGAAGGACAACGGCATCGGTTTCGACATGCGTTTCAGCGACCGTATCTTCGAGATTTTCCAGCGGCTGCACCGCGCGGAGGACTACCCCGGGACGGGCATCGGTCTGGCCCTCGTGCGCAAGGCGATGGAGCGGGCGGGCGGGCGGGTGTGGGCGGTGAGCGCGCTGGGCGGCGGATCGACTTTTTTCCTGGAACTCCCCCTGCAATCATGAACTCGCCGCTGCCGCCTCCCATCCTGTTGGTCGAAGACAATCCCATGGACGTGGATCTGACCTTGCGGGCGTTTCGGCGGCGGCGGCTGAACAATCGCGTGGAGGTGGCGCGGGATGGCGAGGAGGCCTTGGCGTGGATGGGGCGCTGGACGGCGGGCGAGCAGCGGCCGGCGGTGATCCTGCTGGATCTAAAATTGCCGCGGGTGGACGGGCTGGAGGTGCTGCGCCAACTGAAGGCGCATCCGGAATTCCGGCGCATCCCGGTGGTGGTGCTGACGACCTCGGCGGAGAGCCAGGACGTGCTCACGGCCTACACGATCGGGGTGAATTCGTACATCGTAAAACCGGTTGATTTTGACAAGTTTGTCGAGGTGGCGGCCCAAATTGAGATCTATTGGACGATGGTGAACGAGTCGTCCACCTAACCCATCACCAGCCATGCGCATACTCTACGTCGAAGACAATTCGCTGGATGCCGAGCTCGCCCGGCGGGAATTGGCGCGCGCCGACAGCGCGCACGCCATCGTGGTCGCGACGAGTTTAAAGGAGGCGTGGACCCGGCTGGAGGAGGCGGCGGCGGGGCCGTTTGATCTGGCGTTGGTGGACCTGGATTTGCCGGACGGCTCGGGGATCGAGTTTGTGATCGGGGTGCGGGCGCGGGAGCTGCCGTTGGCGCTGGTGGTGCTGACCGGATCGGGCGACGAGCGCAGCGCGGTGGCGGCCTTGAAGGCCGGGGCGGACGATTATTTGGTGAAACGCGACGACTACCTGCGCCAGTTGGCGCCGGTGATGGAGTCGGCGCGGGCGGCGTATCACGCCGGCCTGGCGCGGCGCACGCGGCCCCTGCGCGTGCTCTATGCGGAGCACAGTGCGGCGGACGTGGATATCTCGCGCCGGCACCTGGCCCGCCACGCGCCGCATATCTTGCTGGATACGGTGTCGAGCGGGGATGCGGCGGTGGAGCGCCTCGGCGGGCCGGGCGCGGGCTACGACGTGCTGTTGCTCGACTACCGTTTGCACGGGCTAAACGCGATCGAGGTCATCGGCCAGTTGCGGGAGCGGGGATTGATGAAACAGCCGGTGGTGATCGTGACCGGGCAAGGCGACGAAGGCGTGGCGGTGGAGGCGCTGCGGCTGGGCGCCTCGGATTATCTGGTGAAGCGGCCCGGCTACCTGCACGAGCTGGCGGCGACGATCGAGAATACGCACCACCGGGCTTTGTTGTGGCGGGAGCAGGAGGCGTTGCGCGCGAGCGAGGAGCGTTTCCGGCAACTGGCCGAGAACATCGACGAGGTGTTCTGGATTTCGCTGCCCGACGGCGCGACCGTGCTCTACGTGAGCCCGGCGTACGAGAAGGTGTGGGGACGGAGCTGCACGAAGCGGTTGGAATCGAAGGCGGAGCGGGAGGACGGGATCGTGCCGGACGACAAAGCCCGGGTGCGGGCGTGGTGGCACGAGGTGGCGCGGGCGGACGGGGTGCTGCAGATCGAGTATCGCATCGTGCGGCCGGAC
>JBBRHC010000338.1:0-3861 GCA_038223295.1 Opitutales bacterium | reverse complement strand
TCGCGCTCGACGTATCCGGCGAAACCTTTCCGACCCTGCTCCACACCCGTGTCCTCGCCCCCGCCGGCATGGACGCGAGCACCTTCGAACAACCACTCCCCGCCGCGCTCGCCGCCCGCGCCGCCGCCGGCCATATCGCCGGCCACACGCGTCTCCCCGGCGGCGCCTACGGTTATCCCGAACAGGCCGCCGCCGGTCTCTGGACCACGCCCACCGATCTCGCCCGCTTCGCCCTCGCCCTCCGCGCTGCGCTCGACGGCCAGCCTTCCTTTCTCACGCGCGCCACCGCCACCGCGATGATCACGCCGCCGCTCCCCGACACCCAATACGGCCTCGGTATCGGCGTCATCGGTTCCGGCGACACACTCCAACTCGCTCACTCCGGCTCCAACGAAGGCTTCCGCTGCTCCTTCGTCTTTTATCCGCGCACCGGTCGCGGCGCCATCGTGATGACCAACTCCGACAACGGCGGCCTGCTCATCCCCGAAATTCTCCGCGCCGTCGCCCGGGAATATGATTGGCCCGATTACCGCATGGTGGAGAAGACCGCCGTGCCGCTCACTGAGTCAGCCGTCTCCGCTTTCTCCGGCCGCTACGAACGCGAAAACACCCCCGTCCTCGTCTTCCGCCTCAACGGCCATTTCTACATCCGCCTCGGCGATCGCCCGCGCTTCGAAATTTTCCCGCAGTCCGACCACGAATTTTTCACGCTCGATTCGCCCGACCTCTGGTCTTTCGAACGCGCCCCCACCGGCATCGTCACCCACCTTATCCTCCGCAGCGCCCTGCCCCAGCTCTACCGCCGCCTCAACGTCTCCCCCGCTCCCTTCCGCGTCGCGCCCTCCTCCGCTGTGCCACCCGAGCCGAAGCCCAAACCCAAAATTACCACGGAAATGTTGCGGCCCTGACAGCGCCGCTCACCCGCCCGTCACCGCTTGCCGGAGTTTCCGCCAAAAATTTAAACTCCGCCGCTCCATCCCCCGCTTTTTTCCCATGCCCATTCCACCTCTGCTCTCGATTATACTCTCCTTGCCTCTGGTCTTCGCGACGTGCACCGCCTTCGCCGCCGAGCCCGCCGCGCCGAAAATCTCCGCCGCGAGCCTCCAGGCCCGCACCGCCAAAATTGCCTCCGACGAGTTTGAGGGCCGCGCCCCCGCCACGCCCGGCGAAGAAAAAACCGTCGCCTATCTCGTCGACGAATTCCGCTCCCTCGGCCTCCAGCCCGGCAATCCCGACGGCACGTTTATCCAAAACGTCCCCATGGTCGGCATCACTTCGAAGACCACCGCCACATTTACCTTTCCCGGCGGCCGCGCGCCCCTCACCCCTTCCGGCACCATCGACTACATCGCGCTCTCCCGCCGCGTCACGCCGCAGGTCGACGTCAAAGACTCCGACCTGGTCTTTGTCGGCTACGGTGTCGTCGCCCCCGAGTATGGCTGGGACGATTACAAGGGCGTCGACGTGCGCGGCAAGACCGTGCTCATGCTCATCAACGACCCGCTCGTCCTCGATCCCTCGACCGGCAAGCCCGACGACAATGTCTTCAAGGGCCTCGCGATGACCTACTACGGCCGCTGGACCTACAAATACGAAATTGCCTCCGCCAAGGGCGCCGCCGCCTGCCTCATCATCCACGAGACGGGTCCCGCCGGTTATCCTTTCGCCGTCGTCGGCGGCAGCTGGGGTCGCGAAAACTTCGATCTCGTCACGCCCGACAAAAACGCCGGCCGTGTCGCCGTCGAAGGCTGGCTCACCCTCGACACCACGAAACAACTCCTCACGGCCGCCGGCCGATCCTTCGATGCCCTGAAAGCCGCCGCCGTGCGCCGCGATTTCCAACCCGTCTCGCTCCCCGCCCAAGCCACCTTCTCCGTCACCCAGACCACCCGCGAGGTCGCCTCGAAAAACGTCATCGCCCGCCTCGCCGGCTCCGACCCCGCCCGCCGCGACGAATACGTTATCTACACCGCGCACTGGGATCATCTCGGCCGCGATACCAAACTCGCCGGCGATCAGATCTTCAACGGCGCCCTCGACAACGCCACCGGCACCGCCGTCCTCCTCGAACTCGCGCAAGCCTACGCCGCGCTCCCCGCCGCCGCCCGCCCAAAGCGCAGCGTCCTCTTCCTCTCCGTCACCGGCGAAGAAAAAGGCCTCCTCGGCGCGCGCCATTACGCGACCGCCCCGCTCTACCCTCTCGCGAAGACCGTCGCGAACATCAACATGGACGGCGCGCAAACCCTCGGACCGTCCCGTGACCTCGAAGTCATTGGCTACGGCAACTCCACCCTCGACGACCTCGCCGCCACTCTCCTGAAAAAGTCCCAACGCATCCTCGTCCCCGACACCGATCCCGCCAAAGGCTATTTCTATCGCAGCGACCATTTCGAATTCGCGAAACAAGGCGTCCCCGCCTTCTACACCAGCGCCGGCAAAGACATCATCGGCCGCCCCGCCGGCTACGGCAAAAAGCGCATCGATGAATACACCGCCGTCGACTACCACAAAGTCACCGACGAGATGAAGCCGTGGTGGGATTTCGAAGGCGCCGCGCTCGATACGAAATTCCTCTACGACCTTGGCACCGAAGTGGCCAACGCCACCAAATGGCCCGAGTGGAAACCCGGCACCGAGTTCAAAGCCAAACGCGACGCGATGCTGAAAAAATAGAGCACCCATCGCAGGGGCGACAGCCCGACCAGAGGGCCGGCAGGTTGACCGCCCTGCTTCTGGCGAGCGATGTTTCCGCCATGGCAACCAAGACGGGTTCGGTTGCTAGTCCTCGCTCGTTAGATGCTGCGCTTCGCACTCCTGCCGAAAGTGCTCTCGGATCTTTGAAAAACTGCGCAACCTCTGCGGCCCGTGCACGGTCGGAAAACTCGCCATGACCAAAATCCCGCTCCTCCTCGCCCTCTCGCTACTCGCATCGACGGCGGCGGCCGTGGAGGCTTTCTCCCCCAATCTCGCCGACCTCCCCGCCAACCAGGGCTGGGCGGGCGATACGACGCTCCTCAAGCTCGCCGACAAAGACGGCGCTCCGGCCATTCGTTTCACCAAGCCCGCCGCCGGCGATGCCGCGCACCTCGTGTGGCTCGCGGGTTACGAGTTCACCGACGGCACGATCGAGTTCGACGCCCGGGGCCAAAGTGCGCCGCCGCAGAGCAATTTTCTCGGCGTGGCGTTTCGCGTGGCGGACGCCAACACCCATGATGTGGTCTACTTCCGTCCGTTTAACTTTCGCTCGCCCAACCCCGAAAACAAGGCCCACGCGGTGCAATACGTGAGCCACGCCGCCTGGACGTGGTCGAGATTGCGCAAAGAAAAGACCGGCCAATTCGAGAAGGGCATCGAGCCCGCACCCGACGGCGACGCCTGGTTTCACGCCCGCATCGTCATCGCAGGGAGAACCGTGAGTGTGTTCGTCAATGGGGCGCGCGAACCGAGCCTCGTCGTCAAGGAACTGAACGCGCGCACCGGCGGCAGTGTCGGCCTCTGGTGCCACGGTGTCGGCACGATCGCCAATCTTAAGATCGTGCCGAAGCCTTGAGCGAACGCCCCGGTTCAAACACCGAGCGCACTCACCGGCCACGATTGGGCGCAGTCGGCTGCGGGCCCTCCGGCATCTGCCAAGCCTTACCTTCGCAGCCAGGCTCTCGCGAATGGAGCCGGCTGAAATCGCCGTGGGTATTTATCGCCGCCCTGCGGCGCGAATAAAATGGCAAGCGACTAAAGACCGCCAAGCCGGACAACCCGTGGCGCGCTTTGGCCCAACGCACGGCCCCAACGGCGCAGATGCGTGACCGGCCGCAGGACCGGCGCCCATCGGCCTCGTGGATGAGGGCAGATTTTGCGAGCGCC
>JBBRHC010000337.1:0-3877 GCA_038223295.1 Opitutales bacterium | reverse complement strand
CTCCTCCCCGACACCGAGTATGCCGAGCGCCTCGCCGCCTACACGCCGCCTCCCGCCAAGGAAACCCGCGGCGTCCTGGCCAAATACGCCAAACTCGTCGCCTCCGCCTCCGAAGGCGCCGTGACCGACAAATACCTCTGACGCCGGCCCCGCACGCTGCGCCGTCCGCCGTCTGCCGTCCGCCGTCCAGCCGTCCCGCGTGCGCGCAGGGCTACGGAGGCCCACGCAGGGTGTGGCGTCTCCGTTTTTCGGATTTTGCCACGGAGCCGAGCCGGAGCGCGGACACAGAGGTCATAGAGGATAAACACGCCGAATAATATGGCGTAGAATGTTACGCGCCGAGGTACGCCTCGCGGATTCGAGGGTCGTTCAACAGCTCGGAGCCCGTGCCTTGCAGCACCACCCGGCCCGTTTCCAGCACCGCCGCGCGGTGGGCCCGGCGATGGGCGAGGTTGGCGTTTTGCTCCACCAGCAGCAGGGTGACGCCGGTGGCGTTGATCCCGCGCAACACCGTGTAGATCTCCTTCACCAGCTTCGGCGCCAGGCCCATCGAGGGCTCGTCGAGCACGAGCACCCGCGCGCGGCTCATCAAGGCCCGCGCCATCGCCAGCATCTGCTGCTCGCCGCCGGATAGCGTGCCCGCGATCTGCTCCCCCCGCTCCCGCAGGCGCGGAAACAGCGTCAGCATGCGCTCCAGATCCTCCGCCACGCCCGCGCGGTCGCGCCGGGTCCACGCGCCCAGGCGCAGGTTTTCCCACACCGTGAGCGGGCAAAAAAATCCGGCGCCCCTCCGGAACCTGCGCCAGCCCGGCCGCCACGATCCGCTCGGGGCCAGCGCACGAAGATCGCGCCCCTCCAGCCGGATCGTGCCGCCGTAGCCGCGCAGCCCGGAGATGGCGCGCGGGGTGGAAGATTTGCCCGCTCCATTCGCGCCGATGAGGGTGAAAATCTCGCCGCGTCGCATCGTGAAGGAGACGCCCTTCACCGACTGGATATCGCCATACGCCACCGTCAGATTCTAGACCGCGAGCGCGATGTCGCCGCCCGAAGCCCCGGTCGCGCCGGGCGCGGGCGGGGACTCTGGCTGGCCCGGGCTCATGGGTGCTTCTCCTCGCCGACGTAGGCGTCGATCACGCGCCGATCCGCCCGCACCTCGGCCGGCGTGCCCTCGGCGATCTTCGCGCCGAAATCAAACACGCTGATGCGGTCGCACAGGCCCATCACGAGTTTCATGTGGTGCTCGATCAGCACGATGGTCACCTGGAAGTGGTCGCGCACCCAGCGCAGGAAACGCGGCAGCTCGTCCATCTCGGCCGAGTTGAGCCCGGCCGCCGGTTTGTCGAGCAGGAGCAGCGCGGGCGATCTCGAGCCGGCGTTGCAAGCCGTAGGATAAGGCGCCGGCGGGCGTCATCGCGTGCGCGCCGAGCCCGAAGGCTTCGAGAATAGAGAGGCACTCCTCGCTCGAGCGAGCCCCTTCGCGGCGGATGCTTTGAAACGTGCGCCCGATACCGCGCGCGGCGATCCAGTTGGGCCGGCGGCCGACCAGGCTCTCGCCCTGGAAACGAATGAGGCCCGCGTCGGGTTGGTAGATGCCCGTGACGAGGTTAAACAGCGTCGTCTTGCCCGCGCCATTCGGCCCGATGATGCCGTGGGCGTGGCCGGCCTGTACCGCGAGGTCGCAGGCCGAGACGGCGCAAAGGCCGCAGAAGCGTTTGGTCACGCCCTGGAGTTCGAGCAGCGGCGGCGTCATGGCGCGGTCGGGGGCCGGCGACGCCGCAGCAGGCGTTCGCGCAGGGGCTGGATCCAGGGCAGCTCGCGCATACCCAGGATGCCGCGCGGGCGGGACAACATGAGCAGCACCAGGATCAGGGGCAAAATCGCCAGGCGCCACGGCCCGAGCGGCATGAGGGCTGCGAGAGCACGGTGAATACCGTAGCGCCGGTCACCGAGCCGGCGAGCGAGGCGACGCCGCCGAGGTAGACCGTCAGCAGGATCCCGGTGGACTTCACGATGTCGAAGGTGGCCGGGTTGACGAACTGGATCTGGTGCGCGAAGAGCGCGCCCGCCACTCCGCCGAAGAAGGCCGAGATGGAGAACGCGAGGCCCCTCGCCTCCCGCGTGCGCACGCCCATGGCGTTGGCGGCGATCTCATCCTCGCGCACCACCACGACGGCGCGTCCAAACTTTGAATACAGCAGGTTGCGCGGCGCCCAGATCGTCGCCACCGCGGCGCCGAAAACCACCGGCAGCGAGGCCAGCCGCGCGATGCCGGGCAGGCCGCGCGGCCCGCCCGCGTAGTCGATGTTCTCAAGGCCCGACTTCACGATCATGAGGAGGGCGAGCGTGACGATGGCCAGGTAGTCGCCGCGGGTCTTGAACGACAGCAGCGCGAGCAAAAACCCCATCAGCGCCGCCGCGGCCCCGCCCGTGAGCATGGCGACCACGAAACCGACCACCTGCGCGCCCTGCGCCAGCCCGGCCAGGCCGAGTATCACCGTGAGCAGGGAAGACGCGTAGGCGCCCAGCGCCATGAAGCCGGCGTGGCCGACGGAGAACTCGCCCATGTAGCCGTTCACCAGATTCAGGCTGGCGCAGAGGATGATGTTTATCCCGATGGTCGTGAGCACGAACTCCGCGTAGCCGTTGACCAGCGGGTAAAACGAGTGGACGACAGTGAGCGCGAAGCCGACGGCGGGCAGCGCCGGTAGAGCGCGGCGCGAGCGAGCGACGGCCGAGAATAAAGGCGGAAGCGGGTTCATGGCCGAGACGTGGCATGGGCGTCTCGCCCATGGGCCCGGAAAGCGGCGGGCAGGATGCCCGCCTCATCACGGGCGGGACGCCCGTGCCACCCCGGACGACACAAACCTCGGCACCGGAAAGTGACTTGTATCCCGCTCATACCTCCACGTTCACCGGCCGCCCGAGCAGCCCGTGAGGTTTGAAAATCAGGATGACCAGCAGCAGCGAATACGAGAAGAGGTCGCGGTAGGTGGAGGGCAGGAAGGCCACCGTCATCACCTCGACTCCGCCGATGATGTAGCCGCCCAGCATCGCGCCCCGCACGTTGCCGATGCCGCCGATCACGGCGGCGATGAAGGCCTTCCAGCCGACGAGGATGCCCATCGTCGCCTTCAGGCTGGGATACACGAGGCCGTAGAGCACGCCGGCCGCGCCGCCCAGCGCCGCGCCGATGCCGAAGGTGAGCGAGATGATGCGGTTCACCGGCACGCCCATCAGCGTGCACGATGGCGCGGTCATACGCGACGGCGCGCATCGCGATGCCAAAGGCGGTCCGCCGCACCACAAGATCGAGCGCCGCCATGAGCCCGACCGCGATGCCGGTGACGAGCAGTTGCAGGGACGACACTTTCACCTCGCCGAAAAGGGTGTGGGTCGTATCGACGAAGAGGCGCGGCATGGGCTGCGCGTAGGGGCTGATGCTGTTGACCGCGTTGGCGATCACCAGACCGCAGCCCAGCGCGGTGATGATGGCCGAGACCATGGGCGCGTGGCGCAGCGGCCGGTAGGCGAGCCGCTCGATCAGCGTGCCGACCAGCCCGGTGACGATCATCACGGTGAGCAACACGGCGACAAAGGGCGGCGGTATCCACAACACCACGACAAGGCAGACGAAGGCGCCCAGCATGAACACGTCGCCGCGGGCGAAGTTGATCATCATGAGCACGCCGTAGACCTGGCTGCAGCCCAGCGCGGTGAGCGCGTAGATCGAGCCGAGTTTAACCCGAAATCCGAAGTGGATCGCCGCGATCTGGCGCAATCTGCTGCTCATCTGCTCGTCCGTTCACCCGCTCAATGCACTATTCAGTGCACTTCGGGATTCACGAACGACCATCTGATCCAGCATCTTGTGCCATCT
>JBBRHC010000336.1:0-3889 GCA_038223295.1 Opitutales bacterium | reverse complement strand
AGTTTTATAATTTACTTTCAAGGAGCGGATTATGGCATAGGTCGGCAGGGTGCCAGAAAATCATTCGGGCGTCTGCCGACCTGGGAAGCTGTTTTTTGCCCGAATCGGCCGCCAAGAGGCGGACGACGCGGGTAAGCTACGAGGTTGGCCGCCTAAGGCCAAGATGTATATTGGCCGTTTTCGGAGTCGGCCAGGGACGGCCAACCCTACCCGGACTTTCAGCAGACATAGGCGACGACTTTCTCGAAGTGTTCCTGCACGCCTTGACTGTGGATTTCGCGGGAGCACTTGGCGCAGATTTTATAGGCGGTGAGCCGATCCGTCTTGAGATTGATAACGGCGCAGAGTTCGGCCCAGAAGCGGTCGAAGGCGTTGGCCTCGAGGCGGCACTCGAAGATGCTGTATTGGACACGCATGCCCCAGTCCTCGCAGATTTTTGCGACGCGGTGGAGGCGTTTGGGGCAGGTGATATCGTAGGCGACAAGGGTAAGCATTTGGTGGGCTCCGCAACGGTGGTTGGCGAGATCGCTGGCGGTGGGTTGGAGAGGCGGGAACCAGTCTTCGACAGGGGTGGGCAAAAGAAAGGGAGGAAGGTCGGGCGCAGCCGGGCCGGGCGGAGTCGCTGCCGCGTCAGCCGGAAAGGCGACGGGAAGCACTTGATTGGCAATCGGGGCGGGGCGAGCGGACCGACGAGGATGGCGAGTGGCGACCATGGGAGGATGGGGCGGAAGGAGGGAAAATAGACGATAGACGATAGACGATAGGCGATGGACGATAGACGATAGACGATAGACGATGGACGATAGACGATAGGCGATAGGCGATGGACGATGGACGATGGACGATGGACGATGGACAGGTATCGGCTATTGCCTATTAGGTTGGTATCGGCTATCGCGGCGGCGCACCGCGCCGCCGCTAGTTCATGATAAAGGGCTCGAAGGCACCTTGGGCAAGAAGCAGGCGTTTGAGGGAGTAGAGCTGGCGGCGGATCTCGTCGCGCAGGGTGGTGCGTTCCCCGGTGAGATCGGAGGTGAAGGGGCGATCCATGCGGCGCTCGTAGGAGGTGTAGTAGCGACGGCGGCCTTCATAGTTGAGGTAGATGCCGCCCTCGCGGGGCTCGAAGTGGGTCTTGGGCTGGAGGGTGGCGTGGTTGAGCAGGTCGAGGGCGAGGCCATCGGCGACGGGGGCGCGGAAGGGCTCGATGAGATCGAGGGCGAGGGAGGGGCGGCCGGTCTCGGGCTCGTGGAGGTAGCCGAGGGCGGGATCGAGGCCGGCGGCGTGCAGGGCGGTGGTGGTCTCGTGGGTGAGCAGGGAGTAGCCGAAGGAAAGGAGGGCGTTGACGGGGTTGTGGGGTGGGCGGCGGGAGCGGCGCTCGAAGGGGGCGGTGGCGGGGAAGTAGTCGGCGAGGGCCTCGAAATACTGGCCGGCGGCGGTGCCCTCATAGCCTCGGCAGGACTCGACCGAAGTGGCGGCGAGGGCGGCGGCGCGGAAGGGATCGAGACGGGCGACGGCGGGGGCGGGGGGAGCTTGGCGGTTGGAGGCGAGGCGCTGGAGGAGGCGGCGGGAGTTGGCGATTTTGGCCTCGACGAGGGCGCGGGCGATGCCGAGGGGAAAGTGGGGGTCGAGGCGGGATTGGTAATGGGCGAGACGGGTGGGCAGATCGGGGGCGGGCGGCAGGCAGAGGGCGACAGCCCGGCCGTTGGGGCGGATGATGACGACGGGGACGGAGCGTTGGGCTAAGGCGGCGAGGGCGGCGACGGTGAGGGCGGTGGTGGTCTCCACGACGACTTGCTCGATGTCGTGCAAGGGGATGCGGCGGAGGAGAGCGGCGGTGGGCGGAGTGGCCTCAGGATCGCCGGGCAGGGAAACCTCGAGGTGCTGGCTGACGAGGTGGGCGCTCGTGCCGGGGGTGGTGAGGTAGAGGGAGGGCATGGCGAAAAAATCGGGGGCAGAGACGCCAAAGGGTTTTCGGGCCGATGTTCGTAATACGAACATCAGGTGCTGGAGCGGTGGAGGGTGGGTGGGGCGCTTAGGGATGGAGGCCGTGGCCGGGCAACGCTTCCGGGGAGGGTGGAGCGGGGAGGGCGCTTATGGGCGAGAAGAGCCGGGGGCGGCGTGGGTCAGCGGAGTAAGTTTCCATGCTGCTATCGATGGCGAGGGCGGCAGGGGAAAGGGATTCCTAGGAGGTCCGCGGAGGACCGTGGGCGGGTGCGGCTTTGTTCACTGGGCCGTCCTCGGCCAAGGCTCGAGCGGGCGGCGTGGAGCGCGCGGAGAGGCGCGGGCAGAGGGACGGATGGATCGAGCGGGAGGTCGGCGCGACCCAGTGCGGCGGCTTCGTGGGCGAGACACAAGGCGTGGCGGGCGAGCAGGATGGGGTTGTCGGGGTAGAGAGCGGCGTCGCGGGCGCGCCAAGCGGGCAGAGCGGACGGGGCGGAAAAGGCGGCGTCTGTGCGTGGAGTGTCTTCGTCGATGAGAAAGATATGGGCTTCGCCGTGGCGGCCGAAGCGGCCGAGGCGTTGCCAGAAGCTGGAGGGGGATTCCGGCAGGCCGATGAGAAAGCCCAGATCGAGGCCGGGCAGATCGATACCGAGCTCGAAGACGGAAGGTGCAGACGAGGCCGCGCAGTTCACCGCGGGCAAAGCGGTCCTGCAGATCGGCGCGTTCGAAGGGATCGAGGCCGGAGCGATAGGGGGCGACCATCGGGGTGGCGAGCAGGGGATCGAGGGCGAGCTCGACGGGTTCGGGGGCGGCGTGGACGGAGTGGGGTGCGCGATTGGCGAGGAGGGAGAGAAGCTCGGTATGCTTACGCCTCCGGGTAAAAAACGACGAAGCGGGCGGGGCCGGCGGCGGCGGTTTGGAGCCAAGTCTGGAGGCCACCGGAAAGGGGACCGCGGCGGGGCGGATAAAATGGAGATGGCGGGGATGGCGCGACGAGGTGTCGTCGTCCTCGGTGACGGCGGTGAAGGGGTGGCCGACGAGGGCTTCGAGGTGGGCGGCGGGATAGGCGAGGGTGCCGGAGGCGGCGATCCAGCGTGGCGCGGGGGTGCCCAGAAGATGGAGGGCGTGCTGAAGGCGACGAAGGAGGTGCAGGTTATTGCTACCAAAGACGCCGGAGAACGTGTGGGCCTCGTCGAGGATGACCAAACGGGCGCGGGTGAGGGCAGCGCGGAGGGGGCGCTGGGCGACGCGGCCGAGCAGCCAAGAGTGGAGGACATCCGGAGTGAGGAGGGCGACCTTGGCGGGGGCGCGGGTGGCGAGGGGCTGGTCGCCCGTGAGGAGGGCGGCACGCTTGTCACCGGGCTGGGCGAGGCCGGCCTGAACGAGGGTGTCCTGCCACTTGGCGGCTCGTTCGCGGGCGAGAGCCTTGCCGGGGTAGAGCGCGAGCACGAGCGCGCGGGGCTGCTCGGCGAGGAGGGCGGCGGCGGAGGCGGCGGCGCGGCCGGCCAAAGTGAGGGAGGCGGTATGCTGCCAGCCGAGCTTGGCGAGGAGGGCGGCGGGCGGGGCGGGGAGAGTGGCGGGAGCGTGGGCGGTGGCGTTTTGCATGTGGGCAAACGTGGGCGGGCGGGGGCCGCCGGTCGCCTAATCGGATATCCGCGGAGGTCTGGGCGGGGAGGCCTGGCAGCGGGACTGGTCGGGACCGGGCCGGCGGAAACGCTTTGGCGTTGAACCATTTCCCGGTGATTACAGTGCGCCTACATGGGCACCCTCCCGGCGAAGGTTTTTAAGGCGGGGAATTCGCAGGCGGTCCGCCTGCCCGGGAGCTTAACCCGAAATCCGAAGGGGATCGTCGCGATCTGGCGCAATCTGCTGGTCATCTGCTCGTTTGTTCACCCGCTCAATGCACTATTCAGTGCACCTCGGGATTCACGAACGACCATCTGATCCA
>JBBRHC010000335.1:0-3902 GCA_038223295.1 Opitutales bacterium | reverse complement strand
GTCGTCGAGGGTGAGCCAGACCTCGCGGGCGTCGGGGGTGGAGGGCGCGAAGCGGGTGCGCACGCGGACGAGTTCCCCGGCGTGGGGCGTGAACATTTGGTAGAGCACGAGGGCGCCGCCGGTGAGGAAAAGGGCTAGGCTGGGGAGGAAGGGGAGGCCGGCGGTCCAGAGGAGGAGGGCGGAGAGCTTGATGACGACGACGGCGGTGAAAAGGGGGCGGCGGAGCGAGGGCGTGCCGGGGGGCGGGGGCACGGCGATGAGGTTGAGGGAGGCGATCCAGGCGCCGAGGAGGGCGCCGCAGAGGGCGTCGAGCGCGACGTGTTGTTTGGTGGCGAGGGTGGAGTGGACGATGAGGGCGGCCCATGCGAGGTTGGCGAGCTGGACGAGGCGGGGCGCGCCGAGGGTGGGGAGGAGGCGGGCGAACCAGAGGGCGGTGAAGACGGCAAAGGCGACGTGGAGCGAGGGGCAGGCGTTGCCGGCGGCGTCGGCTTGGTTGAGGAAGGCGAAACCGGGGTGGCGCGACCAGTCGATGGCGGGGGCGGGGATGGTGGTGGGCCAGAGGAGGAAAATCGCGAGGCCGGCGGCGGCGAGGACGACACAGCCGGCGGCGAAGCCCAGGAGCTGGCGGCGATCGGGGAGGAGGGCGGGGACGAGCGAGATGTAGGCCCAGAGGGAAAAGTAGGGGAAGAGCGACCAGGGGGCGAAGGGGATGCGGTGGTCGAGCCAGGTCTCGGGAACGGTGACGACGGGGTGGAGCGGGTGGTTTTGGACGGCGAAGTAGAGGATGAAAAAGCCGGTCATGGCGACGGCGGTGCCGAGGGCCTTGAGCGGGGCGTCCTGGCAGGCGCGGCGGTGGAGGGCGCGGAGGGTGAAAACCGGCGCGAGGGAGGAGGGGGCGCTCATCGGGAGAGCGACGCGCGCAGGGCGGCGAGGTCGGGTTTGCCTCGGGCGGTAAGGGGGAAGGCGGGGACGGGGACGAGGCGGCGGGGGACTTTCCAGGGGGCGAGGTGGGCGCGGAGGAGGGCGCGCAGGGGGAGCGGGTCGAGCGCGGTGGCGAGCACGGCGGCGAGCTGCCCGGAGTCGTCGGGGTGGGGGGCGACGAAGGCGTCGGCGATGGCGGGGAGGCGGCGCAGGGCGGCCTCGAGTTCGCCGAGGTCGAGGCGGCGGCCGCCGATCTTGATCAGGCGGCCGGCGCGGCCGAGGAGGACGACGCGACCGTCGGGAGTGATGCGGGCGCGGTCGGCGGGGACGTGGCCGGAGGGGCCGAAGACGGCGGGGCTTCGCACGCGAATACGTTGACCGGGTAGGGAAAAAATGGATACGCCGTCGAGGGGCGGGCCGACGGAGAGGCCGGCGAGGGTATCGTCGCCGGTGCGGTCGCAGGCGATGCCGCCGGTCTCGGTGGAGCCGTAAAAGCCGCGGGGTTTTAGCGCGAAGCGCTGGTGGAAGGCCCGGGCGGTGGCGGCGGGGAGGGGCGAGCCGGCGGAGATGACGGTGCGGAGGCTGGCAAAGGCGTCGGCAGGGAGATCGGCCTCGGCGAGGGCGCGGAGGAGTGAGGGGACGGCGGGGAAAATCGTGGGGCGGTGGCGCGCGGCGGCGGCGGCGAGGGCGTGCGGGAGGGGCGTGTCGACGCAGACGAGGGCGGTGCCCTGGGCGAGGAGGGGGACGATGAGGTTGCCGAGGCCGTAGGAGTGGCCGAAGGGGATGACGGCGAGGTTCAGGTCGGCGGGGCGGATGCCCATAGACGAGCAGACTTGGCGGCCATCGGCGAGCATCCGGGCGTGGGTGAAGGCCAGGGCGCGGGGCGCGCCGGTGCTGCCGGAGGTGAGCTTGAGGAGGGCGGGAAGGGGAGAGCGGGAACGAAGGGGGCGGGGGGCCGGGAGTGGGGCGGCGGGGGCGGGCGCGAGGGGGACAAGTTGCGCGTCGAGCCAGGCGAAGGTGGCTCGGGCGGAGGCGGCGAGGGCGAGCTGGCTGGCGGCGGGCTCGGCGGGGTCGAGGGGGACAGGGACGGCGCCGGCGCGGAGAAGGCCGAGAAAGGCGGCGAACCAGGCGGGGCCGTTGGGCAGGGCGAAGGTGACGCGTTGGCGGGCGACGGTGGCGGGGAGCGCGGCGGCGAAGTCGGTCGCGAGGGCGTCGAGTTGAGCGCGGGAGTGGATGCGTTCGGGAGCGGACTCGATGAGCGCGGCGGCGGCGGGCGCGGCGGCGACGGTGGCGGCCCAGGCGGTGAGCAGGGTGTGGCTCACGGGGCGTGCGGCGTGCGCGGGCGGGAAGGGGAGGGAGGCGCTGGCATACAGGTGGGAAGGGAGACCGCTAAAGGGCGCTAAAGAACGCTAAAATGAAAATGCACGGAATCCAGGCGTTCGTTAACAGGTATCGGCCTCACCCTGTTTGCTTGGCCGCCCCACAAGAACCTGACCTGAGTCGCTGCCTCGACCTACGAAAACCTTGGTCGCTCTCCCCGCTCAATGAACCGACCCCGTTTCCTGCACGCCTCCGCCCTCGGCGCGGGCGGCCGGCACCGTCCTCGCCTTTCACGCCGCCACCCCGGCCACCCCCGCCGCTTCGCTCGCCGGGCCGGCGATCAACGGCGATCCCGGGCATGCGCCGAACCGTTTCTCGCGCACCACCCTCACCACCCCGATCACCCGGGCCGCCACCGCGGCGGTCGGCAACGCAGCAGACCGGAAAGAAACCGGCAAGTGAGCAGGCGAGTACGTAGCTCAGGCGGGACGCGGAGTTAGCTCCGTTGACGCCGCGGCCGACCAGCTTCGCCTGTCGGCTCCGTCGTGTATCGGCAGACCTCTCTCTGCGCTCGAAACCTGGGCTTTGATCCGCGGACTCCGGACTTCCGCGTCGCTGGTGCTCGAAGAGTTGGCAAAAGGTTTGGCATCATAGGTCTGCGACTAGGGGTCGCTTGCCGTCAGTTGCTGGAGACGGATCGGAGGGTGAGAGAGATCGCGTATGCGGCAGGTTTTGGCAATCTATCCAATTTCAACCGGGCTTTTCGGCGGAGCCGCAAGATGGAGCCGAGAGCGTACCGGCATCGAATGTTGCGGGGTTGATCACAGCCGGGACGGCAGGGCTAGGGGGGAGACATGGTGAGCAGCGACTTACGGCGAGATAAGGTGCGCGGGTGGCCTTGTTCCGTTCACACGCGGGCGGGACACCTGTGCCTCACCCTGGAAAAGACGGCTCCGTCAAAAGTAGGTCTAGGCCCTATGCCGTTAAGATAAAATTATTGTATATTGCTTGCGATAAATCCCGATAGGGTCGGGATGGCATGTGCAAACCGATCCGAACTGATGAGTGGAGCGACGTTTTTGGACGTCTCTTCAAAGATGATTTCGCCGAGGCAGCTCGACTTGTTGTGCAAGGAGTTCGCCCCGGTGCCGCGCAGGGCTCCGAAGCTGAGCGCCTCCCAAGTGGTCAGTGGGCTGATCTATCACCAATTGCAGCCGGCGGGTTCGCTCGCGGCGCATGCCGAACAGCTGCATGGAGTGGCGATGAGTGATTCGGCCCACGCCCGGCGACGGCGGGTCTTACCGCAGGATTTGTCCGACCAACTCATGCAAGCCGGCCTTGCGACCTTTGGCGGATGCGCAGCGGCATCCGGAGGCGTTTTACCGAGACTACCGGTTAGTCGGGGTCGATGGCACGGAATGGAGCGCCACCAACACCCCGGCCATCCGCAAGGCCTTGCCGAAGTCGGCGAGTCGGCGGCCGGCCAGCGCCTTTGCCAAACTGCGTCTGGTGAGCCTGGTGGAACCGGGGGTGCATCAGCCGCCGGCCGCCGCGGCGGGGCCGGCTAGCGAAGGGGAGCTGAGCTTGGCGGCAAAACTGTGGCCGCGGATGCCGGACGATTCGCTACTCGTCGGCGAGCGCTTGTTCGGCACCGCGCACAC
>JBBRHC010000334.1:0-3937 GCA_038223295.1 Opitutales bacterium | reverse complement strand
AGGGCGGCGAGGAGGTCGCCGATGATGGCGGCGAAAAGGGAGGGGGCGGGGGCGGTGCCGGGAGCGGGGGCGGACATGGCCTTAGGCGTGCTGGTGGGCGTAGAGCAGGAACTCGGAGCCGGAGGCGGAGGGGCGGGCGAGGAGGAGGTGGCGGGAGTCGGGGGAAACGGCGAGGGTTTGGACGAGCGCGGGCAGGGCGGCGAGGTCGAGGGTGCGGCCTTGGGCGTCTTGGTGGAGGAGGCGGGCGTCGAGGCCGAGGGCGAGGATGCCGTCGGCGGCGTGGGCGGTCGCGCGGAGGCCGGCCGGGAGGGGGTGGATAAGGAGGGTGAGATCGGGCTGCAGAAAGACGGCGAGGAGGCGGGTGGAGTTTTGGTGGTCGAGGACGATCCAGACGGGGACGCCGTGGTTGCGCGGGCTTTCGAGGACGGGGCCGGGGAGGGGCTGGGTTAACACGGGTCGGCCTTCGGGGGTGAAGAGCGCGAGTTCGGGGCGAAGCACGCCGGAGGTGACGGCCAGAAGCGCGGGCTCGCGAAGCCAGACGAGCTGGGTGCGCACGCCGATTTCGGTGGTTTGGTGGCTGAGCAGGCGGGCGGGAACGGGGCCGGTGCGGTCGATGGCGACGTGGAGGCCGTCGGTGGTGGCGATGAGGGGGGCGGAGGGGTGGACGGCGAAGCGGGCGCAGGGGCGGGAGAGCTCGATGAGGCAGGATTCCTGGCGGGTGGCGGTATCCCAGCGGAGGATACGGCGGCCGAGGGCGTGGTGGATGGCGGTGGGCGTATCGAGCTGGGCGGGGGGGCCGCTATGGGGGAGGACGATGCGGAGGGCGGCGCCGGTGGCGGCGTCGTGGAGGGTGAGGTGCGAGCCTTCGTCGAGGGCGAGGACGGGGCGGTCGCCGAGGGTGAGCAGGGCGAAGCGGGGCGTGGCGACGGGAAGGGAAAAGGCGGAGCGGGCGACGAGGCGCGAGGCCGGGCCAAAGGCGAGCGGGGGAGCGGCGGGCCGGGGGGGCGGGGCCGTGCGGGTGAGGGGCGGGGCGTCGAGGGTGGCGGCGGCGAGGAGGGCGAGGGCGGCGCGGGCGGAGGCGGGGCGGTGGGCGGGGGACTTTTCCAGGAGTTGTTGGACAAAGGCGGCGATCCGGGGCGGGATTTCGAGGAGGCGGGGAGGGGGGGCGAAGAGGTGGGCGCGGGCGAGGGCCCGGGCGTCGCCGTCGAAGGGGCGCTGGCCGGAGAGCAGTTCGTGGAGGGTGACGCCGAGGGAGTAGAGGTCGCTGGCGATGAGGGCGGGGCCGGAGTAGCACTCGGGGGCCATGTAGCCGGGGGAACCGACGGGGCCGTCGAATCGGGTGAGGATGTGGCCGGCGAGGCCGAAGTCGGTGAGCAGGTAGGCGGGGCGGGCGACGTCGGGGGCGGGGGAGGAGCGGAGAATGTTGTCGGGCTTAATGTCGCGGTGGAGGACGTCGCGACCGTGGAGGTAGGCGAGGGCGGCGAGGACGTCGCGGGCGAGGTCGAGGACGACGTTCAGGGGGAGGGGCGACGGCTCCTCCGGGTTCGGGCGGAGGGAGCCGCCGGCGATGAAATCGGATACGATGACCATATCGCCTTCGGGCAGGTAGGCGAAGTCGCGGAGAGGCACGATGCCGGGGTGGCGGAGGGGGAGGAGGGCGGCGAGTTCGTGGAGGGCGCGGCGCTCGGGGCG
This sequence comes from Opitutales bacterium, assembly GCA_038223295.1. Classification (GTDB taxonomy): domain Bacteria; phylum Verrucomicrobiota; class Verrucomicrobiia; order Opitutales; family Opitutaceae; genus IMCC26134_A. The sequence goes on along the minus strand of JBBRHC010000334.1, from coordinate 2,245 downwards.
GGGGATAAAGTGTTTAAGGGCGACGGGGGCGCGGTCGCGACGATCGTGGGCAAACCAGACGACGGCTTCGGCGCCGGCGCCGATGAGGGTGTGGAGTTCGTAGCGCTCGCCGAGGGCCGCGACGAGGTGGGGCGGGGGCGAGGTAGGCTCGACGGGGTGGGGGGTGGGAACCGTGATCATCTACGGCCGAAGCGGAGATGCAGGTGGAGGAGGTGGCGAAGGGCGCGGAAGTCCTCGGGCAGGAAGAGGCCCAGGTGGGCCTCGAGGGTGGGGGTGGCGTCGGGAGCCCACTCTTTGCGGAGGAGTTTTTCGTTTTTCTCGGGGGTGAGCTGGGTCCAGTAGGGGCAGTCCACGCAGTGGGTGCCGCTGATGCGGGGGCGGGTGCAGTCAAGGGTCTGGCGTTCGCAGGTGGGGGCGCCGGGGGCGACGTCTTTGAAGGACTGGCGGCATTTTTTGAACTCGGGTTGGAAGAGGGCGCGGATGAGGTCGCGGGTGGCGAGGCCGAGGTGGGCGCGGGCCTCGGGCTGGGGGAAGGCGGCGACGAGGGGATCGGCGAGGCGGTTGACCTCGGAGTCGGGCATATCGTGGGGATCGCCTTGCTGGCCGGCGGCGAGGGCGGCGGGGAGGCCGTGGCGGCGGGCGAGCTCCCAAAGCGAACGGGCAAAGGCCTGGAGGGCCAAATCGGGAGGGGGCGGAAGGTCGTTTTGCGTGAAGTGGCGGCGGAGGATTTTTTGCACCGCGAGGGCGAAAGCGGTGGGGAAATCGCCGCCGTAGATGGCGAGGGTGCGGCGGTAGGTGCTGGCCTGGTCGAGGGCGAAGGTGAGCATGGAGCGGGGTGGGTTCTCAGGCGCCGGGGAGGATGAGGTCGGGGTGGGTATGGGTCGCGCCGGGGGCGGACTCGGCAAAGAGGCGGGAGAGGCGGTTGGCGTGGCGGGCGGCGGAGGCGTCGAGCGGGGTGGCGCTGTAGGGCAGGAGGCCGGAGAAATTCGCGGGGGTGAGCAGGGCCTCGTCGCGGAGCCAGCGGGCGAAATCGAGCAGGCCGGTCTCGGGGTGGGCGAGGGCATCCCAGGCGATGCCGAAACGGTCGGCGAGGTGGAGGCAGGCGCCGAGGGCGGGGGCGTCGTCCACGTGGACGAGCAGGGTGAGGTGATCGGCGGCGGCGGCTTTTTCGCGCAGGACGCCGAGCGCGGCGCGGAGGGTGGCGAGGGCGACGGGGGCGCCGGGGGCGGGCACGAGGGGGGCGGGCAGGCGGTCGTGGGTGAGGGCGAGGTCGGCGAGGGGGAGTCCGCCGAGCAGGCCGGCGAGGCCGGGGTAGTGGGCCGGGGTTTCTTGGTTGAGGGCGAAGGCGAGGGTCGGGCGGGGGGCGAGCTCGACGAGGGTGGCGCCGAGGAGGATGCGCGCGGCGTCGGTGGCGAGAAAGGCGGGAAGGGTGGCCGGCGAGGTGTAGAAGAGGCAGTCGAGACGCATGGGAGGGAGGGCGAGGGGCGGGGGGCGAGGAGGTAGGAGCGAGGAGTGAGGAGGTAGGAGCTAGAAGCTAGGAGCTAGGGAGGTGGGAGGTGGGGGGCGGGGAGCCGGGGGCTTAGCCGCGGAGTTTGGCGAGGATGGCGTCGGCGTCGGTGTTGCCGATGAGGGGCTCGATGGCGTCGAGTCGGGATTGGGCGGTGACGACGAAGACGCATTCGGGCGCGCCTTTGCGGGCGCAGGCGATCTCGGCGGCGGCCAGCTCGGCACCGGAAACGTGCTCAAGGAAGCCTTGCAGGATGCCGGCGAGGAGGGGATCCACGAGGTCGTCGGTATCCGAGAGGACGGCGACAAAGTAGCTGGAGGTGAGGCGGGCGACGATGAGCCCGATGGGGGCGTCGGAGAGGTCGAGCTTGAGCACGCCCCAGCCGTGGCGGGCGAAGTAGGTTTCGATGAAGGCGAGGTAGCCTTCGAGGGGGAGGGCGGACTGGGTGCCGCGGCCGGCGCGCTCAAGGGAGGTGTCAAGGTGGCGGGCGACGCGTTTGCCCCAGGTGCGGCCGCAGTTGCGGAAGATGATTTTCCAGGCCTCGGCGGTCTCTTCGAGCAGGGCTTGGTGGATGCCGCGCATGAGGTCGGAGGAGACGTAAACGAGGCGCTCGGCGCCGGGGTTTTTCACCGTGCCGGCCTCGAGGTCGTAAACGAGGCGGTCTTCGGCGAAGAAGGAGTCGAGCCCGAGCTGGGCGAGGACAATGTCGGAAGTTTGCATGAGATGGGAGGGAGGCGG
>JBBRHC010000333.1:0-3973 GCA_038223295.1 Opitutales bacterium | reverse complement strand
GGGGGCGTTCGCGAGCGAACGGCCTACGGGGGAGGCGGGGGCGGGAAGGGGCGCGACGGAGGGGGCGGACTTGGTGGAGTTGGTTTTTTTGGCGGGTTTTTCGGGGGTCTTAGGCCGGGCGGGAGTCCGGCGTTCCCGGGAGGCGGAGGGGGCGGGCGCGGCGGCGGCGGGGAGGGCGTAGCGGTCGCCCTGGATCTGGACGACTTCGCCTTTGGAGAGGAGGAGGCGCAGCTCGTGGAGGAAACGGGCGCGGAGTTTTTTATCGAGCTTCAGCTCGCGGAAGAGCGCGGAGTCGTTGACCGGGCGATAGCCGGGAGCGCTCAGGATGGCGAGGAGCGGGGCGCGGAAAGTCATGCGGCACCATGGTTCGGGAGAGCGAAGGCGCGCCACGAAAATCTGTGCGGGCGGCGGGCGGGGGCGGGACGCGGGCGTATGCTCGGGAGCGAATGGGGTATGCTGACCGTTCGCTGTCGAACCCATGGGCGAGACGCCCATGCCACATTCGGACCGGCGGGCTCAGGCGGGGGGGAGTTCCAGCCAGAAACGGCTGCCGCGGGGGTGGCCGGGCTCGACGCCTACGCGGCCGTGCATGCGAAGCATGGCCTTGCTGACGATGGCGAGGCCGATGCCGGAGCCTTCGTATTGGCTCGCGTGATGCAGGCGTTGGAAAATCTCGAAGATCTTTTTCTGGTTTTCAGGGGCGATGCCGATGCCCTGGTCGTCCACCCAGAGCCGCACGACGGGCGAGGCGGGGGGCGGGTTTTCGCCGGGGGCGGGAGGCGCCGGGGCGGGGCGCAGCTCCGACCAGATACGCAATTCAGGCACTTGGCCGGGGGGGACGAACTTGACCGCGTTGGTGAGCAGATTGGTGAGGCATTGGCTGAGGTAGGCCTCGTGACCGTGCATGCCGAGCAAGGGGCCGACGACCTGCACGTGGGCGCGGGGCGGGGACATCTCGGGACGCTCCGAGATCAGCGCGCGCACCAGGGTATCCACATCGACCGGGCCGGTTTTAATCGGCTGGCTGACCACCTGGCTGAGGCTGAGGACGTCCTGGATGAGGCTATCCATGCGGGTGGAGGCGGTGATGACGCGGCGCAGCAGCTCGGCGGCGGCGGGCGCGACCTCGGAGCGCGGCATCTCCAGGACCATCTGGGTGAAGCCGTGGATGGCGCGCACGGGGGCGCGCAGGTCGTGGACCAGGCTGTAGGAAAATGCCTCCAAATGGCCGATGGAGGCGCGGAGCTCGGCGGTGCGCTCCAGGACGGTGGACTCCAGGGTATCGGCCTTGGCCCGCAGCTCGATCTGGGCCTGCCGCAGCCTTTGCTCGGCGTGGATGCGGTCGGCGATTTCCGCATGCAGACGGGCGGTCGCGGTCTCGGATATCTCGCGCAGTTCGTGCTGGCGCAGGGCGCCGAGCAGCAGGGCTTCGTTGACCGCGACCATATCCTGGCGGAAGGGGGCGCTTCGCGTGAGCGTGATGATAACGCGGACCGGCCCCTCGGCGCCGAGCGCGGGCCACATCGCGACCAGCCAGCAGGCGGCGTCCGGCTCGGCGGAGTCGGGAACCATCTGAGTCTCGCTGCCGCCAGTCTGGTAAACGCGGTCGAGGATGGGCACGCAGGTGGCGGCGTTGCTCACGATCTCGGCGAAGGGGTGGCCGAGCAGGCTCTCCCGATCCACGCCCACCAGGCGGCAGAAGGCGGGGTTGACAAAGCAGATGCGGTATTGGGGGCCTTCCACCTCGACCATGGGGAGCGGGGCTCGCTCGATGAGCGGGGCGGAAAGGCTGCTGGGCGCGTGGAGGGAAAAAGTCGGGCCGCCCGGAGAGGTGGTGTTCATGATCAACCCGTTTATTTTAAGGCCTTGGGCTCCGGGGGTAATTCCTGTAGCCCGCCCACGCGCCTCGGCATGCCGGTGGTGAGGCCGCTGTATTCGGTGCGGCGGGGACTGATGATGACCATGCCGCTTTCGCTGATCACGTATTCGCGGATATCCTTGCTGTGGTTGCCGCCGCGCATTTTCACGACGACGAGGATCTTGCGCAACTGGCCGTCGATCTCGACGTAGCGCAGGCGGATGATGTCGTCGGTGAGGAACGAGATCAGATAATGGCTGAACTGGAAGGCGTTGAAGGAGTCCTCGACCTCGACGGTGCTCACGATGGTGACGCCGGCGCCGGTGAGGGCCGCGATCATGCGGTAGAGCGATTCGCGGAAATCGGTGCGAAAGCCCGGGGCGAGCGCCATCTCGAAGCCCGCCAGGGAATCGATGACGAGGCGTTTGGCCTTGGTGCGCTCCACGGCTTCGAGCACTTCCATCATGGTCTCGTCCACCGACAGATCGAGGGGGCGGAGGTAGAGGATCTCGAGCATGCCGGATTCCTGGGCGGCCTGCAGATCGAGGCCGAGACCGGTGGCGCGGGCGACGTATTTCAACGGGCGCTCCTCGAAGACCACGATGATGCCGGGTTCTTTGAGGGCCACGCCGGCGGCGATGAAATGGGTGGCGAGCACGGATTTGCCCGTGCCGGAGGGGCCGGCGATGAGCACGCTGTCGCCCTCGAGCACGCCGCCACCCATGAGCTCGTCCAGCTCCGGGATGCCCATGGTGAGCCGGCGGGCGGTGACCGGCCCGGACGCCCCGGCTCTAAGGCCCAGGGTGCGGGAGAAGGCTTGGAGGCCGAAGTCGCCGATGCGGATGGTGTGCAGGCCGGGCACGGAGCCTTGGCCGCGGAGCTTGAGGATTTGCAACTTGCGGACCACGGAGTTGCGCTCGGCGACCTGCGAGAGCAGGAAGAGGCCGTCGGCGACGGTAAACACGGGGTTGTCGCGCATCTCGCCCTCGGTGTACTCGCCGAGCAGGAAGGTGGTGGCCTGGCAACTGGTGAGCAGCATGGCGAGGCGCTGGGTAAAGGACTGGAGCTCCATCTCGGCGGAGCCGGTGTCGGGCTTTTTCCGCAGGACGGTGCGGAAGGAGTCCACCACCACGATGCCGGGATTGTACGCCTCCACCTCCTTGGTGATCACCTCCAGGACAGCCTGCAAATCCTTCTCCAGAACAGTCTCGCTCAAGTTGATGAAGCGGATGGTATCATCGAGTTTCGAGGCGTCGAAGAAGGTGTACTGCTGCTGGTAACGCAGCATCTTGATGGCGGGCTCGCCCAGGACGGTGAAGTAGAGGGCGGGCCGCTTGCGGGTGGCGTTCGCGAAGACGAACTGATGGGCGAAGGTGGTCTTGCCGCATCCCGGCGCGCCGGCGATGATGTTGAACGAGTATTCGGGCAAGCCTCCGCCAAGGATGTTGTCGAGGCCGCGCACCCCGGTCGGTAACTGGCGTATGACCACTTTGCCGTGGTCAGCCGCCGGGGCGATTTTAGGGCTGGCCGAAGTTTTTTTAGGGGTGTTTTTCATGTCTTATCCGCTTTAAATTTAGAATCGTCCAAGGGGGCCGTCGGCCAGGCGTTTTTTATAAGCCGTAGCGCCAACGCTTCGCCGATAATGGCTGTCAGAAGATCGACCAACTGGGAGACCAGGGCCTGGCCTGCCCGGTCGGCCTCGGCGCCGTCGAGCTGGACTTCGTGTTCCGGGGGAAAAGCGATGGTGCCGTTGACCCGGAGCTGGACGCCGGCCAGCCACGGGGACTCGGCCTTGGCGAGTTTCAGGGCGCGAGACAGCAGGGAGTGAAAACCGGCGTTCCCGGTGACGGTGGAGAGCGGGAGTCGGAGTTTTTCGCAGACACGAAAGGCGACGCGGCCCGGGGCATCCGAGGCTTCGCCCAAGGCGTGCTCGTGGGCGATGAGGCGTTGTGTGAGCGTTTTCATCTCCGGGGGTGGGTTTGCTCAGGCGCGGGGCGCTCGGTGGGTTAGGGGGACGGAGCGCGGAGGGCGGTGGCGACCCGGAATTTAATCGTTGGCTTTCCTCTGCGAGGGGAACGGGGAGTTGGAGAACCGTTCGCCGAGTTTGTTGTCGCC
>JBBRHC010000332.1:0-3996 GCA_038223295.1 Opitutales bacterium | reverse complement strand
GGGTCAGCCGGCGCACGCTGCATCGCAAAATCGCGCAGTGGCCGGAGCTGGATACGGTGGATTGAGGAGCGGCCGGCGGGCGGGCGGGAAGGAAATTGTCGGGCGGGTCGCCGCATCCCGCCGCGCGGGAAAACGAAAAACGAAAAACGAAAAACGAAAAACGAAAAACGGAAAACGAAAAACGGAAAACGAAAAACGGAAAACGGAAAACGGAAACGGAAACGGAAACGGAAACGGAAAACGAGCCCGGCGGGGTGCGGCGACCCCGCCCTACACGGGGACGAGGACGGGGACGGGGCGGCCTCGGCGGCGGAGCAGGCCTTTGCCGGGGGCGAGGAGGAGGGCGGCGACGAAGAGGAGGGCTTGGAATAGCACGATGCAGGCGGCGGTGTCGGCGTCGGCGAAGAAGCTGATGTAAACCCCTGCCCAAGTGGATACAACTGCGACGGTGATCGCGACCGCGAGCATACGGTCGAAGCGGCGCACGAGCAGAAAAGCGGTCGCGCCGGGGGTGATGAGCATGGCGACGACCAGGATGATGCCCACGGCCTGGAGCGCGGCCACGATGGCGAGGGCGAGCAGGATGAGGAGCACGTTGTCCAGCAGGCGCACGCGGAAGCCCAGCGCGCGGGCGTAGGAGGAGTCGAAGGCGGCGAGCAGGAGGGTGCGCCGGAGCACGATCACGGCGATGAAGACGACGACGCAGAGGAGGGCGGTGGGGACGAGGTGGTCGGCCTCGATGCCGAGGAGGTTGCCAAAAAGGATGTGGTTGAGGTGTAGCTCGGAGGGGGTTTTCGCGTGCAGCACGAGGCCGAGGGCGAAGAGGCCGGTGAAGACCACGCCCATCACGGTATCCTCTTTCACCCGGGTGTGGCGCTTGATCCAGCCGGTGGCGGTGGCGCAGAGCAGGCCGCTGGCAAAGGCTCCGACGCCGAGGGGAATACCGGTGATGTAGGCCAGCACGACCCCGGGCAGCACGGCGTGGGAGACGGCGTCGCCCATGAGCGACCAGCCGCGCAACACGAGGAAACACGAGAGAACGGCGCAGACGGCGGCGATGAGCGCGCCCAGACCGAAGGCCTGGAGCATGAAGGCGTGTTGAAAGGGCTGGAGGAGGGCGTGCAAAATTTATGGCTGGGCCGGGGCGACGAGGCAGAGGCGGCGGAGGGTGCGGCGGGCGGCGAGCACGCCGTGTTTCGGGCCGAAAACGAAGGCGAGCAGGAAGAGTAAGGTCTGCAGCACGACGATGCAGCCGCCGGTGGCGCCATCGAGGAAGTAGCTGACGTAGGCGCCGACGAAGGCGGTGACGCCGCCGAGCGCGGCGCCGATCCAGAGCATTTTGCCAAAGCGGTCGGTGAGCAGGTAGGCGGTCGCGCCGGGGGTGATGAGCATGGCCACGACGAGGATGGCGCCGACGGCCTGGAGCGCGGCGACGGTGGTGGCGGAGAGCAGGAGGAGCAGGGTGAAGTGGAGGCGGCGCACGGGCAGGCCGAGGGCGCGGGCCTGGTTGGGGTCGAAGCTGAAGAGGAGCAGGTCGCGCCACTGGAGGGCGAGGACGACGAGGCAGACGACCGAGATGGCGATGAGTTGCAAGACGTCCTCGGGGGCGATGGCGAGGATGTTGCCGAAGATAATGCTCTTGAGGTCGAGGGTGGCGGGGAAGAGCGAGATGAGGAGCAGACCGAAGGCGAAGAAGGCGGTGAAGACGACGCCGATGACGGCGTCTTCGCGGACGGCGGTCTTGAGTTTCACGAAGGACATGGCGGCGGCGGCGAGCAGGCCGCTGGTGAGGGCGCCGACGACGAAGGGCAGGCCGGCCAGGTAGGCGAGGGCGACGCCGGGCACGACGGCATGGGAGAGGGCGTCGCCCATGAGTGACCAGCCCTTGAGCGTGACGAAACCGGAGAGCAGGCCGCAGACCGCGCCGACCAGCGCGCTGACCCAGAGGGCGGTCAGCATGTAGTCGTAGGTGAAGGGTTCGAGGAGCACAGGGTATTTATGATTTAGGATTTATGATTTGGGGGGCGGTTGCGGCGGAAGGGGGTTCGGGGGATGCTCAGGAATCAGCAACCGCTACTCGCTGCTTTCCTTCTGGGCGGCTTCGCGGTCGGCGACGAGTTTGGCGTGGGCGGCGCGGTCGAGGTATTCGAGGTGGCCGCCTTGGCCGAGGACGAGGGGGCGCTCGTCGTCGGTGAGCACGGTGACCTGGCGGCCGTCGTGGGCCTCGACGGTGGAACGGGAGAGATCGAAGTGGCGGAGGGCGCCGCCGAAGGCGCGTTGGAGGTTGTCGGCGGTGAAGACTTCGGAGGTGGGGCCGCAGGCGAGGACGGTGCGGTTGATGAGCACGACGCGGTCGCAGAACTCGGCCACGGAGCCGAGGTTGTGAGTCGAGACAAGGATGAGGCGGCCCTCGTCGCGCAGCTCGCGCAGGAGGGTGACGATGGCCTCCTCGGTCTTCACGTCGACGCCGGTGAAAGGCTCGTCGAGCAGGATGACGCGGCCTTGCTGGGCGAGGGCGCGGGCGACGAAGACGCGTTTTTTTTGCCCGCCGGAGAGTTCGCCGATCTGGCGGTCGCGGAGGTCCCAGAGGCCGACGCGGCGGAGAGCGTCGGCGACGGCATCCCGATCGACGGCGCGCGGGATGCGCAGAAAGTTCATATAGCCGTAGCGGCCCATGAGCACGACGTCGTGGACGTTGACCGGGAAGGTCCAATCGACCTCCTCGGCCTGGGGAACGTAGGCGACCCAGCCGCGTTTCTGGGCGTCGCGCACGGGTGAGCCGGAGATGGTGACGGTGCCGGCGGTGGGGGTGACGAAGCCCATCAGGGCTTTGAAAAGCGTGGATTTGCCGGAGCCGTTGACGCCGACCAGGGCGCAGATGGTGCCGCCGGGGAGCTCGAAAGTGGCGTCGGTGAGCGCGGTGTGGCCGTTGGGATAGATGACGGAGACACCGCGGGCGCCGAGGGTGAGGGGCGGCTCGGAGACGGGGTTATTTATCATTTATGATTAATGATTTATGATGGGGGATGTGTGATGGGGTGATGGGGGATGTGTGAGCAGGGGGGCGGGAGCAGATGGCGGGCCGGACTTTAGTAGCGTAGGGAGAGGCCGGCGAAGGGTTGCAGGTCGGGGGCGTTGCGGGTGACGCCGAAGTTGCAGCCGGTGTCGAACTGGATGTCGGGGCTGAGGGCGTAGGTGAAGCCAAGGCTGGCCTGGGCGAGCCAGTCGGTGTCGTCCTCGGCGCTGTGGGCGGAGAGAAACTCGAGGTAAGCGCCGAGGCGGGAGGTGAGGTCGCGGCCGAGGACGATGGTGTTGATCCACTCGAGGTGGTGGCCGTCGTTGTCGGCGTCGGAGAGCAGGTCGAATTCGGTCATGAGGCCGAGGCCCCAGCCGGGGGAGAGGTCGATGGCGAGGGGGAGGATGAGGCCGCCCTCGAGGTGGTCGTTGCCGGCGTCGCCGAGGTGGAGGGGGACTTTGACAAAGGGCATGGCGGCAAAGGCGGTGGAGCCTCCGTCGTTGCCCCAGAAGTTGTGTTTGAGGCGCAGGGTGAGGTCGCCCCAATCACGGGTGGTGGCGGTGGTGCCGGCGGTGTTGATCTTTTCGCGGCTGTAGCTGTCGAAGACGAACTGAAGATCGGTGTCGTGGGTGAGACCGACTTTTATGTTGATCGGGGCGAGGTTGAGCGTTTCGGTGCGTACGCCGTCCTCGCGGTCGAGGGTGTAGTTGGCGAAGTCGAACTCGAACTGCCAGTGGCCGGCGTCGACGGTGTAGGGGCTCTCGGTCTGGTCGGGGCGGTCGGTGCTGAGCTCGCGCATCTGGTCGCGCGGGGTCGGGTTGAAGAGAGTGTGGGCGGATTTATCGGGCGCGGCGGCGTGGCAAACGGTGCAGGCGAGACCGAGCAGAAGTGATAATTTATGATTAATCATTGATGATTTATGATTGGGCGGATGGAGGGACGGGACGCTGTGGAAGGGGAAGCGGGGGGTGGTGGGTGGC
>JBBRHC010000331.1:0-4007 GCA_038223295.1 Opitutales bacterium | reverse complement strand
GGTTGGGGTTGCCACCGACGCGGGTGGGGAGCTGTCGCGCCGCATCTTGCGGGCGCAAGGGATCAAGCACGCTCCCGGTCGTGACCGCGTTGGACTGAGGCGCGTAGAGCTGGCCGAGGTCGGGCGCCTTAAAGGACTCCGAATAGGAACCGCGCAGCACGACATTGACGAACCGGTTGCCCGGCAGGCGGAGCTTGGCCCCGACCTTGGGTTTCGTGGTGTGGCCGAAATCGCTGTAGCGCTCGTGGCGTCCGGCAAACTGAAACTCCAACCATTTTTGGAGCGGGACCGAAAGTTCGGCATAGGCCGAGTTGATGTTCCGCTTGCCCTTGAAGGGCGTGGTGGCGGTGAACCCGATGAAGTTGCTCGGCTCGGGATTGGAGGTGAGCTCGTCGCGACGATACTCATAACCGGCCGCGAGCCCCAGCTCGCCCGCACCCTTAATGGGCAGTTGGTAATAGCTGCCGTTGACCGAGGCGTCGTAGCTGAAGCTGTCGATCTTGCCGTCGAGACCGTGGGAGCGCGTATAGAGATTCTTCTCGATCTCCGGATTATCCGAGGGACCAAAGGGGTTCCACGCCGTCGCACGCGTGGTGCCGTTGAGCGCAGCCTGCAAATCGGCCGCGGCGATCAGGTCCGTATCGCGCAGGGTCTCGTTGCGTCCGTAGCTGACCGCCGTCTCCCAATTCCAAATCCGGAGCGCGGTGCCGCGCAAGCCGGCGACGCCCGACATCGTGGTGCTGATGACCTCGCGCTTGGGCAGATATTCGCCGCGGAAGAGATAGGGGAAAGACGTGGCCGTGTTGGTGAACGACAAGCCGGTGGGGTTGTAGGGATTGGTGGCCGGCAGCGTGATGCCCGCGAGCGAGTTCGTGTAGCCGTAGGGCTGAAGTTCGTAGTGCGTGAGGCTGCGGCTGTAGAGAAAGTTCGCGAAGGCGGCCACCTGCGGATTGAGCACCTTCTGAATGCTGGCGTAGCCACCACCGCTCTCGCTCGAAGGATAGAGCTGGGTCACGCTGGCGAAATCCTGCCGGTTGGCATTGGTGAAGACGGCGGTCGAGGTGCCGACGTAGGTGAAGCTCGCCTTCGTGGGATTGGCCGTGCCGGTCGGACCCTGGACGATGTAGAAGCCCGCCGCCGTGCCGAGCCCCGACGCCACCGCCTGGGCGGCCGTCAGCGAGAGGTAGGAGGGGTGATAAATCGTGCTGTTCATGTTCGTGCCCTTCTGACCGAGGTAACGGTAGTCGGTCGTGGTCACGCCGAGATCCTTGATGAAGCTCGCATGGCGGCTCTGCAGCGTGACGCCGCCCGTGATCTCCCACCCGTCGCGCGAAAGACCGGTGAAGACACTGACGGTTTTCCGCAGCGTGTCGTGCTTGAGCGTGTTGGCGAAGGTGACGTCGATCGAGGAGCCCTCGTAATTTTTCTTCAGGATCATGTTGAATACGCCGGTGATCGCATCGGAACCGTAGATGGCGGAGGCGCCGTCCTTCAGAAATTCGATGCGATCGATGGCGGAAGCGGGAATGCTGTTGAAGTTAAAAACCGTCTGCGCCGTGCCGCTCGAGCTGTTGGTCAACGCATAGGGAACGGCCCTGCGGCCGTTGATGAGCGTGAGCACGCGATTGGAGCCGAGACCGCGGGGATTGATCGTCGCGGCACCGGTCACAAAGCTCCCCGTAGTGTATTCGGAGTTACTGGTGGAGTTGTTGTAGGGGAGACTCTGGACGAATTCGCCAAGCGTGCTGTAGCCCTTCTCCTCGATGGCGGCGGCGGTGAAGGTCACGACGGGGGAGGCGGTCTCGTAGTCGAGTCGCTTGACGCGCGAGCCGGTGACCTCGAAGGCCTCGAGCTTTTGGGCGACGTCTTTATTATCGTCGGTTTTGGCGGCGGTCTCCGCGGCGGTGAGAGCGGCGGAGAGGAGCGGGAGAAGCAGCGCGAGGCGGCTGCTCGCGGAGACGGAGGCGAATCGGCGGTAGTTCATGGTTCGAGCGGCAAACGTGGCGCCCGCGCTAGATCGCGAGAGCCGTGGTAGTTCGAAGCGGCGCCGGAAGACGAGGGGAGTCCGTCGCCGTTGGCAACGGCGATATCCAAGAAACCGGCCCCCGGAAATCCGGTTTACCGCCCGGGGCGGACGACCGCGGACCGGCCACTTTGGGTCGCAGGGGAAGACGGACCGCGCGGCGCCTACTCCCGGGTCTTCGCCGGCAAATCGATCACCTGCGTCGGGCCGACTTTGACTGAGCCGGTGCGCGAAAGAACGTTCTTCTTGAGGAAGACGTCGACCGTGTCGAAAAACGCGATACGGCTCTCCTCCTTGCGGAAGCCGTGGCCCTCGTCCGCCTCGATGATCATCTCGAAGGTTTTCCCGGCCTTCTTGAGCGCGCGCTCCATGTCGAAGCCGTGGTCGATGTGCACGCGCGGATCGTTTTTGCCGTAGGCCATGAGCAGGGGAACGTTGATCCGGTCGGCAAAGTGAACGGGCGAAGTGTCGTGGAGGCGTTTCTTGTCGGCGGAGTCGCTGAGTTTACCGAGGCGGGTGTTGCGCCAATACATGCGGTCGGGCGGAGCTTCGCGGGGAATGAGGAGTTCAATATCGGTCACGCCGACATAGTTGATGCCGGCGCAGTAGAGTTCCGGGGTGAGCGTGAGGCCGGCCATCGTGGCGTAGCCGCCGTAGCTGGCGCCGCTGATGACCACGCGAGCCGGATCGGCGACGCCTTGGGCGATGGCCCATTTCACGCCGTCGGACAGATCGTCCTGCATTTCGAGGCCCCATTTCTTGAAACCGAACGCTTCGTAAGCGCGGCCATAGCCGCCGGAGCCACGGTAGTCGACCTGGAGCACGGCGAAGCCGCGGTTGGCGTAATACTGGACCTCGTCATTGTAGCTCCATTCGTCGCGAATGCCGAAGGGACCGCCGTGCGGGTGGAGGATGAGCGGAAGATGCTTGGCAGGACGGCCGAGCGGCAGCGTGAGGTAACCGTGCACCGTAAGCCCATCGCGCGCCGCGAAGGTGATGGACTTCATGCCGGCCATCTTGTCGGGATCGATCCCGGGCTTGATGACGGCGAGTTCGTTCAGTTTTTGGGTCTTTCGGTCGAAGAGGTAGTAAACGCCGGGGTCGCGATCGTTGGACGAGAGGTAGATGATCTTCGAGCCGTCCGCGGCAAACTGGCGGGGGCGGTGCACGGTCTCGGGGAGCGAGGCCTCCAGTTTCTCCTGGATCTTGCGCATGTCGTCATCGATCCAGTGAAAGCGCGTGCGGTCGGCGGAGTAGGACAGGCCGACGATCTTCTTTTTGACCGGATCGTAGATGAGGTTGGAGGAGAAACTCGTCGCGGCGGCGCCATTGGCGTCGAGGGCATCGTAGGTGTCGTCGGCAAACACGAGTTCGCCCTGCGTGCGGGCCGCGGTGTCGTAGCGATAGATGGCTTTCGTTTTGCGACCGACATCGGACCAGATGACGAGCGTCCGGTTATCGCCGTCGAAGGCCAGCGGCTCCCAGCCGGGGGCATCCATGTGGTGCTCGGCGAGCGTCACCCAGCCGTTGGTCTTGGCATCGCGGTAAAGGACTTTCCGGATCTGCTCCTTTTCGATGACCGCGATGCGCACCTGGCCGGCGTGGTCGCGGAGATAATAGTCCACGTTGCCGGGCGCTTCGAGGAGGGTGGTCATCGTGCCGGTCTTGAGGTTGAGCAGGGCGACGTCGGACCAATCGCGATACGTGAGGTTGGCGAGGACGAGAATATTTTTCGTGTCGCCTTCGATGCGACCGAGGACGCTGCGAAAGCGGACGTTGATTTCGTTGTTGGTGTCGGCCTTGGAGTAGCCGGAAGCGAGGACGACCGGGTCCTTGCCGTCGCGATTCACGGCGTAGAGGGCGAAGGATTCTTTTCCGTCATCATCGACGCGGAAGAGGATGCGGTCGTCGCTGGCCCACGAAGGTTGGGTCGCCTGCTTGTCCTTGAAATTGGTGAGGAGATTCTTGGTGCCTTTTTCGAGAT
>JBBRHC010000330.1:0-4012 GCA_038223295.1 Opitutales bacterium | reverse complement strand
TTTTCATGCCCGAGGTGGGAGGCCAGTTTCCCAATGGCGGCACCTATCCGGTGGTGCAAACTCTATTCCTGCCCAGCACGAGAGATATCCTAGTCTCGCTGGGTCTCGTCGACGCAGGTACTCCCGAGGACGGGGCACCGGTTGCTGTGAATCAGAACAAATTAAGGAATTTCAAGTATTTTTTCCGAGTGGATGTGGATATTGAGAACGCCGTGGCCGAATCCAGTGAGACCAACCGATTCCGGCCGCGCCAATTCTTCAAGATGGTTCATCTGGAGCCTTATGATTTAATAACCAACGAAGGCACGCGTTTTATTAACTTCGGACAATACATCGGCGAACGCGTATTCCAGGATTTCTTTGCCGGTGATGTTGCGCTGGACGGCACCACGGTGCTTGACCGGCGCTTTTCCGCACGTGTGCGTGACTATGCATTCCGACGGGCGCCATTCGCCCAGAATGACCATTCGAATTTGATTACCATGGCGAGTTCGGGCGACGGAGTCCTGAACTCATCGAGTGGATTTTTTACCGCAGGCGACGTGAATCGTCTTTTGCGACTGGATTCCGGAGAGGTCTTCAACATAAGCGGGTTTGTCAATGCAAGCAGGGTCTCGGTGGCGGAGGCGGGTGTCGCGTTTGGTCCGAGCGCGGGGGCGATTTATGACATAGGAACGGCCAACCTCCTCTTTAGTGATGAAATCCAAAACAATTTGCAGACGTTAAATGTTCCGGGTTTTACTGACACCCCCTTCCTTACGATAACGTTTGATTTCAACACGGTGGCCTCGGACGTGGAGATTGATGTTGAAACGACTAACGATGGCCTCACCTGGACTCCTTTCGTTACCATTGCGCCGCCCTTTTTCAGAACGTCCGGAACCAGTAGCCTGACCGGGTACAGGGGCCTGCTCGACGATCCTTATGTTATTGCATTGGAGGGTAACAATACGGACGTCCAAAAGACCTCCGCGGCGCGAGTGACGATCCGGGATATCGCACCTCACTCAGGGGCCGGAAGGACCGATCCGAGACTACGCCTTCGGGTTCGCTCCTTGGTCGCGGCCCCTACTCCCTTGACAGATGATCTTACGCCTTCGGTCGGGGTGGATGGGATTCTATTGGAATGGCCAAGTAGTCCGATCACCGATGGGAGCTATGCTTACGTAATCGAGCGCAGGGGCGGAACTACAGTGAATTATGAGGTTATTGGTTGGAGTTTTGATCCCTTTTACTATGACACCGCTACCGCAACGATTGTGCCTTACACGTATCGTATCAGGGCGGTTTCCTCCGGCGGCTCCACCGCATACATCGGGCCAGTCGTCATAACAAGGCCTCAACGTTAATTGATTCACGAAGTTGTCAATTTTGAGGAGTTTGTGGTCCCGTAAGAGCGAAAGTTTTTATAGCAGCGGGAAACCAATCTTTAGTGTTTGGCCGTCGGAGGTTGCGCGTCGAGGGTTGAGGGATTAGGGTCTTCCCATGAATCTGAAGCGTCGCAATCTGCTGGCGGTGTTTGTTGTCGCATTGGCGTGTTCGCAGATGATTGGTTACCTCACGGGGGCTAAAACCGTGAGTTTGTGTGGAGCGGGATTGTGTCTGGCGCCGAGGGCGGAGGTGTTTTCGGAGCTCGATAAAGAGGGTGGGATGGGCACGGAAGGTGGTGCCTTCGGGCTGGGGGTAGTGGAAACGTTTACTTTGGAGTTTCGTTTACACGGACGGGGGGCGGATGGGGTGGCCTACCACCGGGTTTTGACGCCGGAGATGTTGGCGGGGGTCGAGGGGCCGCATGCGCGACGGGCGGTGTATGCGGCGGCTTTTGCCAACGGGGATGTGCGCGCTGGTGCGGCGTGGGAGCGCGCCTGGTGTTTTGGTTTTGGGCCGGATGGACCGCTGCGGGAGGCGTTTACTTTGCCTCCGGACGTGAGGGATTTGCAAATGTTCGTGACCAGCCGCACGCAGGGACGGGATGACGCATGGCCGCTTTTCCCGGATTGCACGCGGTAAAACGACACTCGCCTGGGACCTTTGCGCTGTTCCGCATCGGTTTTGGTGCCTGGGTGGCCGAACAATTCGCCGCGTTGGCACCGTGGGCGGGAGAATTGTTTTCGCGCGATGGCGTGGTGGGCGATCAAGCGTGGGCGGGGTGGCTAGGCGCGCCTTGGATCTGGGTGGCGTGGTGTGTGGCGGGCACGGCGCTGGGCGCCTTATTGGCGGCCGGGTGGCGACGGGCGTGGGTAGCACCGATCCTATGGTTGTTGTGGGCGGGATTGTATAATCGCAACCCACTGATGGTGACGCCGGCCACGGCTTATGTGGGGTTTATATTGGTAATGTTGGCTGTGGTGCCGGACGGGGAGCCGTGGCGGTGGCGAGGGCGCCGGGTGGCGCCGGGGGATTGGGCGATGCCGATGGGGGTGTTTGCGGGGGCGTGGTTTTTAATGGCGGCAAACTACTCGTGCATCGGGCTGGCGAAGTTGGGGAGTCCGAGCTGGCGGGATGGAACGGCGTTTTTTCACGTGTTGCATGATCCCATGGCCCGGCCGGGATTCTGGCGGGATTTGGCGTTGGGATCACCGGGGTGGATTCTGTCGCTCGTCACGTGGGGAACGGTGGCGGCGCAAGCGGCGGTCTTGCCCTTGTGCGCGACGTCGCGCGGGCGCAAGTGGGCTTGGCTGATGATGGTCGCGATGCACTTTGGCCTGATGGCGGTGATGAACTTTACCACGCTGACGGTGGGCATGTTGTGGTTGCATGCGTTCACCTTTGATCCGGAGTGGTTGCCGGCGCGTGGGCGGGTGGGGCGGCAGCCGGTGCTGCTTTACGATGGTGAATGCGGGCTTTGTAACGCGGTCGTGCGGTTCCTGCTACGTGAGGATGCGACGGGGGTGCTGCGCTTTGCGGCGCTGCAGGGGCGCTTCGGGCAGGAGGCCTTGAAGCGGTGCGGGCTCCCGCGGGAAGATTTCGATAGTTTGGTGTATCTGCCGGACGCGGAAGGGCATGTTTACCGTCTGCGCACGGCGGGGGTGGTCGCGGTGCTCGATGCGGTGGGCGGTTTGTGGCGCTTGGTGGGCTGGGCGGCGTGGGTGGTGCCGGGGCCGATACGGGACGCGGGTTATAAACTGGTCGCGCGGACGCGATATCGTTTTTTCGGCGAATATGTGCCCACGCCGTTGCCGGACGCGGGGTGGCCGGTGCGATTTATCGAATGACCTCGGTCGCGGGTAACGCGGCAAGGGCGGCGACCATGCGGCGGAGGCCCTCGTCGAGGGTGGCGCGAGGGCAACCAAAGTTAAGGCGGACGTGGGTCCCGCGTGGGGCGCCGAAAAAGGCGCCGTCGCTGAGGCCGACGCCGTGGGCCTCGAAGTGGGCGATGGGATCGGCGAGATTTAGCGCGGAGACATCGAACCAGGCGAGGTATGTGGCCTCGATGGGGGCGGCGAGTTTCACGCCGGGGAGCTCGCCGTCGCGGAGGGCGTTGATGATGCTGTCGCGGTGGCCGCGCAGGGTGGCGAGCAGGGCCTGGCGCCAAGCCTCGCTGTCGCGGTAGGCGGCCTCGCAGGCGGCGAAGCCAAGGGTGGTCACTTCGGCGACGATGCCGGCGGTGGAGCGCACGAATCGGGCGCGCAGGGCGGGGTCGGGGATGATCGCGAAGGAGGTGCCGAGGCCGGGGACGTTGTAAGTCTTGCTCGGGGCCATGAGGGTGAGGGTGCGGGCGGAGTGCTCGGGTGCTACCAGGGCGGTGGGCAGATGGGGCAAGGCGGGGTCGAGGATGAGGTCGCAGTGGATCTCGTCGGAGCAGAGGATGAGGTCGTGGCGGGCGCAGAAATCGGCGAGGCGGACGAGCTCGGCGCGGCGGAAGACGCGGGCGACGGGGTTGTGCGGGTTGCAGATGAAAAACAGTCTGGTGCGCGGGGTGACGGCGGCCTCGAGCGCGGGCCAATCGATTTCCCAGCAGCCGTCGGCGAGGCCGGTGGGGCCGGGGCGGAGGGCGAGGGGGACCGGGACG
>JBBRHC010000329.1:0-4016 GCA_038223295.1 Opitutales bacterium | reverse complement strand
GAAATTACGAAAAATGCCTTCCGAGCACCGAACTCGGGTTAGCCCGAAATCCGAAGTGGGAGCCGATTAGGTGGCGCAAGAAGCTGGATCAGATGGTCGTTCGTGAATCCCGAGGTGCACTGAATAGTGCATTGAGCGGGTGAACAAACGAGCAGATGACCAGCAGATTACGCCAGATCGCGGCGATCCACTTCAGATTTCGGGTTTAAACTGGCGCATTTCCGCTTCTCGCTGGAGCTGGGCGACGGGCGTCCGGGCGAGGGTTGATTCTCCGGATCGGGGCGCCCGGCGTTCACGCCCGGCCCGCGGCGGGGGAGCGCACCCGTCTCGGGTGCGGCGTTGGGCGTATCGCCCAATGATCGGATGGAGCCGGCGGGACGCCGGCTCCGGCACGCGGGACGCATGCGCTCGCCGGACCCACAAACCATGCGCCGTTTAAGTTGCGCCAGTTGTCGGGCACCGCGGCTAGCCGAGGGCGAGGGGGGAGACGCTGTCGCCGAAGCGGGGTGTATCCACGCCGTGGAGACGGAGGATGCCTTGGTAGAGGTCGCACATGGGGCGGGGGGCGGGGAGTTTCCAGTAGCGACCGGGGCGGGCGGCGCCGGCCGCGCCGCCGGCAAGCACGACGGGGAGGTTGACGTGGTCGTGGCGGTCGCCGTCGCGGATGCCGGAGCCGTAGACGAGGAGGCTGTTGTCCAGCAAGGTGCCGGCGCCCTCGGGCACGGCGCGCATGCGATCAAGGAGGTAGGCGAACTGGCGGGCGTAGAAGGCGTCGATCTTGCGGATCTGCTCGAGCTTGTCGGCGCGTTTTTCGTGGTGGGAGAGGCTGTGGTGGCCCTCGGTGATGCCGAGGTGGGGGAAGGTGCGGCCGCTGGCTTCGTGGGAGAGCAGGAGGGTGGCGACGGGCGTGCTGCGGGTGCGGAAGGCGAGGACGAGGAGGTCGGCCATGAGGCGCATGTGCTCCTCGTAGTCGGCGGGCACGCCGGCGGGCATGGTGGTCTGCGGGTCGGCCTCGAACTGGTCGAAGGCGGCGAGGCGGCGCTCGACGGCGCGCACGGAGGTGAGGTAGTCGTCGAGTTTGTCGCGATCGGGGGCGGCGAGGCGGCCTTGGAGGCGGCGGGTGTCGTCGGCGACGAAGTCGAGGATGCTGGAGCGCTGGGCGGCGCGGCGGGCGCGGGCCTCGGCGGAGACGCGGTCCTCGGAGGAGCCGAAGAGGCGCTCGAAGACGAGGCGCGGATTGCGCTCGGCGGGCACGGGCTGGTTTTCGGTGCGCCAGGAGAGGTTGAACTGGTAGGCGCAACTGTAGCCGGAGTCGCAGTTGCCGGAGAGGCGGGGGGCGTCGCAACTGAGCTCCAAGGAGGGCAGGCGGTAATCGGCCCCGGCGCGGGCGGCGATGACCTGGTCGACGGAACGGCCGAGGCGGATGTCCTGGCCGGCGGTTTTGCGCGCCTGCATGCCGGTGAGGAAGGTGGCGGAGGCGCGGGCGTGGTCGCCGGCGCCGTCGCCATTGGCGTTGGCGTTGACGTGGCCGAGGCCGGAGACGATTTGCAGGTGGTCGCGGTGGGGGGCGAGGGCGGAGAGCGAGTCGCCGAGGGCGAAATCGCGCGCTCCGCCGGCGCCGAGGGTGGGCCACCAGTGGGCGTTGTTGACGCCATTGGGGATGTAGATGAAGGCGGTGCGGAGAGGCGCGCCGGCGGGGCCGAGCGTGCCGAGTTTTTCGGCGGCGCGCAGGGTGCCGCCGGGCACGAGGCTTTCGAGGAAGGGCAGGGAGAGGAGGGCGCCGGCGCCGCGCAGGAAGTGGCGGCGGGAGAGGGCGGGGGAGTTCATAGGCGGGCGAGGGTTTGGGCTCGGGGAGTGGCGTCGTGCGCGGGTGGCGGGGGCGAGGCGGGGTCGGACGAAGGGGGCGGGGCGGGGTCGGAAAGGGAGGGCGGGCGCGGATTTTGGAAGGGCAGGCTGCGGGTGATGGCGTGGAGGTAGGCGGGCAGGGTGTCGCCGGCGGCGCGGGCCTCGGCGATGATGCGGTCGAGGGCGGGGCGGTCGTAGTAATCGGTGCCGCGACCGAGGGCGAAAATGAGGAGCTGGGTCGCGAGTTGGCGGCGAAACTGGTCGGCGCGGGTGGCGGCGAGCACGGCGGAGAGGTCCTCGGCGGTGCGCACGATCTCGCCGGTGTCGAGGCGGCCCTCGGTGTCGAGAGGCTGGCCGCCGTCGCTGGTGCGGGCGCGGCCGTCGGCGGCGAAGCCTTCGAGGGAAAAACCCAGGGGATCGATGAAGGCGTGGCAGGCGGCGCAGGAGGGTGAGGCGCGGTGTTGTTCGAGGCGCTGGCGAAGGGTTTGGGGCGCGTCGCCGGCGTGGGCCGCCTCGGCGAGCGAGGGGATGTTGGGCGGGGGCGGGGGCGGGGGAGTGCCGAGGAGTTGTTCGAGCACGAATTTGCCGCGCAGGACCGGGGAGGTGCGGTTGGGGTAGGCGGAGACGGCGAGGATGCCGGGCAGGCCGAGCAGGCCGGCGCGGCGACCCTCGGGCAGGGCGACGCGGGTGAAGGCGGCGGGGACGGCGGAGGCCGCGGGCGTAGCTGGCGCGGCGGGAGCCGGGGAGGTCGGGAGTTGCACGCCGTAGTGGGCGGCGACGCGGGCGTCCATGAAGGTGGAGCGGGCGGTGAGGAGCTCGGTGACCGGGCGATGGTTGGTGAGAAAATCGCCGACGAAGTGGAGCACCTCTTGTTCGAGGGAGGCGGCGAGGTCGGGCGTCCATTCGGGGAAGAGCGCGGGGTCGGGGGTGCGCAGGCGGAGGTTGCGCACGAGCAGCCATTGGCCGGTGAAGTTTTGCAGGAAACGCGCGCTGCGGGGATCGGCGAGCAGGCGGTCCACCTCGGCGGCGAGGGCGGGGCGGAGTTGACCATCGCGGGCGAGGTCGAGCAGGCGGGCGTCGGGCGGGCCGGCCCAGAGGAAATAGCTCAGGCGGGTGGCGAGGGCGGAGTCGGAGAGCGGGGCGGCGGAGGTGGGGGCGGCGGAGCGCGGAGCCAGGAGGGCGGGGCGAGGAGCGGACGGCGGGGAGGTGACGGAGGCGGGTTCGCCGCGGTAGAGAAAAGAGGGGGAGACGAGCATGGCCTGGAGGGCGACCTGGAGGCCGGCCTCGCGGGTGCCGCCGACGGCGCGAGTGCGGGCGACGAGGCCGGCGAGGCGGGCCAGCTCGTCGGGCGCGGGTTCGCGGCGGTAGAGGGGGCGGGCGAGTTTTTCGAGGCTCGCCAGCAGCCAGGCTTCGTCGGGCTGGCCGGGGGCGGGGCCGACGCCGAGCAGGCCGAGCTGGGTGGCGGAGGGCGGGATGGGCAAGGGGTCGAAGGGGCCTTCGAGTTCGAGGCCGAGGAAGTGGAGGTTGCGATCCTCGGCGGGGCGGTCGCCCTCGGCGGGCAGGGTGTAGTCGTTGATGAAGGCGACGGAGAGTTTTTGCGGGCCGCGTGGGAGGCGGAGTTCGAGGGTGTGGCGGCGGGGGCGGCGGACGGGGGCGTCGGCGTCGAGCACGGCGGCGACGGTATCGGCGAGGCGGATCTCGGCGCGGGCGGGCTCGGGGCCGGGAAGCGGATCCTGGGCAAGGGCGAAGGTGAGGCGGTAGCGGCCCTCGGCGGGAGCGTGGAAGGTGCGGTGGAGGGCGCCGTTGCTCCAGAGGTGCCCGCCCTGGCCGAAGATGGGGCCGACGGAGGTCCATTGGTCGGGCGGGAGAGACCAGGCGCGGGCCTCGGTGGCGGGGTCGGTGATGACGGCTTCGCTGATGGTGCGGGCGGCGGAGAGGAGGCGTTCGAAGAGAAGCGGGGAGGTGTTGAGGACATCGCCGATGTGGTCGTACCCGTAGCCGGTGTCGTCCTCGGGGAAATCGCGCGAGGGGTCGAAATCGACGCCGAGGACGTCGCGGATGGTGTTGGCGTATTCGATCCGGCTAAGGCGGCGCAGGACGACGCGGCCTGGGTCGGGGCGTGCGGGATCAAGGGGGTGGAGGGCGTGGTCTAGCCAGCGGACAAACTCGGC
>JBBRHC010000328.1:0-4031 GCA_038223295.1 Opitutales bacterium | reverse complement strand
TCGCCCCGCGATCATGACCAACCTCACCACCCTGCTCTCGCTCGTCCCCATCCTCTGGGCGACGGGGCGCGGCTCCGAGTTGATGGCCCCGATGATGTTGCCCGTTATCGGCGGCATGATTTTCGACCTCGTTTCGCTCTTTTCCGTCCCCGTCTTCTACGCATGGTATTGGGAACGCCGCCTCGCCCGCGAAGCTGCGGTGTCACCCCTCGCCATTGATCGTTCTCTCGACCGGACCTGAACCGCGTGGCCCCGCGCCCCTTCCGCGCTCCCGCCGTTCCTCTGCATCCCCGCCCGCCACCGCCCCTCCGCCGATGGCGGGATTTCGACCCAGCCGCGCGTTTGTGCTTTTTGCCGCCCGCCCTTCGGTAAACATCGCGCGCATGTCCGCCCCTGATTCCGCCGCCGCGCCCAAACTCACCCCGATGCTCCAGCAGTACTTCGAGGTGCGTCGCAGCCTGCCCAAGGACACGCTCCTGCTCTTCCGCCTCGGCGATTTCTACGAACTTTTCTTCGACGACGCCATTGACGCCTCGCGCCTCCTCGGCCTCACCCTCACCAAACGCGGCGACCACCCCATGGCCGGCCTGCCTTTCCACGCCGCCGACACCTACGTCAACAAGCTCCTCGCCGCCGGCCGCAAGGTCGCCATCTGCGACCAGGCCGAGCCCGCCGTCGCCGGCAAGCTCGTCCGCCGCGCCCTCACCCGCATCCTTTCCCCCGGCACCACCCTCGACGCCAAACAGCTCGACGCCTCGCGCAACCACTACCTCGCCGCCCTTCACCTCGACCGCGCCGGCCTCCACGCCGCCTGGCTCGATCTCTCCACCGGCGACTTCCGCCTCGCCTCCGACGCCCGCCCCGAGGACCTCCTCCCCGTCCTCACCGCCCTTGACCCGCGCGAACTCGTGCTGCCCGAGGGCCTGCTCGAAAAATGGCGCTCCGCCCCCCACGAGCAGACCGCCCTCCACGCCCTCGCCGCCTTCGCCTCCGGCCGCGTGCTCACCGAGTTGCCCGCCTTCCAGTTCGAGCCCGCCACCGGCCTCCGCGCCGTCCTCTCCACCCTCGGCGTGCTCAACCTGGAGGGCTTCGGCATCTCCCCCGAACACCCCGCCCTCGGCCCCGCCGGAGCCCTCGTCCTCTACGTCACGGAAAACCTCTGCGCCCGCCCCGAAAACCTCCACCGCCTGCAACTCCACCTCACCGCCGCCACCCTCCTCCTCGATCCCGCCACCCTGCGCAACCTGGAGATTTTTTCCTCAACTCGCGGTGAGCGCGGCGGCTCCCTGCGCGCCGCCATCAACCGCACTCGCACCGCTCCCGGCGCGCGCCTGCTCGAGACCTGGCTCGCCGCCCCGCCCCGGGACCTCGCCGAGATCCGCCGCCGCTCCGCCACCGTCGGCGCCCTGCTCGCCGCCCCCGGTCCGCTCGCCGACCTCCGCGCCGCCCTCGCCCAGGTCCGCGACATCCCCCGCATCCTCGGTCGCCTGCAAAACCGCCTCCGCAACCCTCGCGAACTGGGAGGCATCCGCGACACCCTCGCCCAAGTCCCCGCCCTGCACGCCGCCCTCGCCGCCTTCGGCACCGAGTCTCAAATCTCAAATTCCAAATCTCAAATCCAAGAGCTTCCGGCTCAGCGGGAGCTCTTGTCCCGCGCCCTCGCCGACGACCTCCCCGCCGACCTCGCCGACGGCAACCTCATCCGCCCCGGCCACGACCCCGAGCTCGACCGCCTCCACGCCCTCAAAACCGACAACCGCGCCTGGCTCTCCCGACTCGAGGCCGCCGAGCAGGCCCGCACCGGCATCCGCAGTCTAAAGGTCAAATTCACCCAAAACTTCGGTTACTACATCGAGATCACCAAGACCAACCTCCACCTCGTCCCCGCCGACTACATCCGCCGCCAGACCACGGTGAACGGCGAGCGCTACGTCACCGAGGCCCTCCGCCAAAAGGAAAAAGAAATCCTCTCCGCCGACGACCACGCCCTCGCCCGCGAACACGTTCTCTTCGCCGAGCTGGTCGCTGCAGTGCTCGACGAATCCCTCGCCCTCGCCAAGACCGCCCAAACCCTCGCCGAGCTCGACGTCCTCGCCGGCTGGGCCGACCTCGCCCGCGAGTGGGATTACTGCGCGCCCGAATTCACCGACGAGCCCGTGCTCGAAATCACCGCCGGCCGCCACCCGGTC
Source organism: Opitutales bacterium (assembly GCA_038223295.1). Taxonomy (GTDB): domain Bacteria; phylum Verrucomicrobiota; class Verrucomicrobiia; order Opitutales; family Opitutaceae; genus IMCC26134_A. The sequence goes on along the minus strand of JBBRHC010000328.1, from coordinate 1,842 downwards.
GTTGAACAAATGCTCCGCGATCCCTCGCGCCCCGCCGGCTCCCAGGCCTTCGTCCCCAACGATACCCGCCTCTCCGCCACCGCCGATCAACTCGCTCTCCTCACCGGCCCGAACATGGCCGGCAAGTCCACCTACATCCGCCAGATCGCCCTCATCGCCCTCCTCGCCCACGTCGGCAGTTGGGTGCCCGCCACCGCCTGCCGCCTCGGGCTAATCGACCGCATCTTCTCGCGCGTCGGCGCGAGCGACGACCTCGCGCGCGGCAACTCCACCTTCATGGTTGAGATGAACGAGACCGCCAACATCCTCAACCACGCCACCGATCGCTCCCTCATCATCCTCGACGAGATCGGCCGCGGCACCTCCACCTACGACGGCCTCTCCATCGCCTGGGCCGTGGTCGAGCACCTCCACGCCGACCCCGAACGCGGCCCCCGCACCCTCTTTGCGACCCACTACCAGGAACTGACCCAGCTCGAGAAACACCTGTATCGGCTGCGCAACTACAGCGTCGCGGTGAAGGAGTGGAACGACGACATCGTCTTCCTCCGCCGCGTCGTCCCCGGCCCCGCCGAGCGCAGCTTCGGCATCCAGGTCGCCCGCCTCGCCGGCCTGCCCCCCAGTGTCATCGCCCGCGCCCGCGCCATCCTCGCCAAGCTCGAGGGCGACGAAACCGCCGTCGAGCTCCCCGCCGCCCCCGCCGCCCGCCCCAAGAAAAAACTCACCGTCGCCACCGCCATCCCCTCCGACCAACTCGAACTCCTCTGACGCCGCCGCGATGCGCCGCCTTTCCACGCCCGCCCAGCCGCCCGGACGTCCACCCGTCGCCCGCCCGCCGCCTACTCGTCCCGCTCCGTCCCCGCTTCCCCCGCCTGCCGGGACACCTCGCCGCCGCGCCGGAAAAAATCCCGCTCCTTCGACAACAGCTGCTGCTCGCGCTGCTCGATCATCGCCTCCCGCTCGGACAAGGTTTGTCCCACTTCCGCGATGCGCAGCTCGCACTCCGCCACATAGCGCTCCCGCGCGTTTAAACTCTCCTCCAACTGGGCCAGCTCCTTGTCCCTCCCATCCGCCCGGCCGCCCCCCCTTTCCGCCTCGCGCGCCCGCGCCGCGCACAGCGCCCGCAGACCGTCGATCTCCACCCCGGCCACGTCCGCCAAAGCCGCGAAACGCCGCCCCTGCCCCACGCTCACCAAGGCCATCTGCGCCCCCGACGGATCGGAAAAAAGCACCAGCTCGGAGCACTCCTTTCGCGTCACCAACTCGTCGATTTGCCCGCCCAACTCGTCGCCGGCCAGACTACGAAACGCCGACATCGGCACCACCGGTGTGCTCATTGCGACGCCACTCCCCCGCACCCGGCGCGCCCACCGGCCCGGCCCGCGCCAGGACTACGTTGCCGGGCAACGTATGCGTGTGTTAGCTGAGGCCTGTTCCGTAACATTCTGTTTACAATGCATTCCATTCGCTGCCATTACTACAAGCGATATTCCAACGTAGTCACCCTTTTCCCTCCCCCACCCCACTTAAGAACCCGGTCGCATGGCTCGTCGTATCGCATTTCTCAACTACAAGGGCGGCGTCGGTAAAACCTCCCTCATCGTCAACATCGCCGCCTGTCTCGCCCAGCAGGGAAATCGCGTTTTGCTCTGCGATCTCGACACCCAGTCCAACGCCTCCATCTGGCTCCTGCGGCTCGAGCGCTGGAACCAGCTCGTCAGCGCCACCCGACGCACCGTTTTCAGCCTTTTTCTTGGCCCCCCCCCCCCCCCCCCCCCCGGGGGAGTAAGACGGAGCGGCGGGGGGCCAGCGTGGGCGAGAAAGAGCACCCCCCCCCGAGTG
>JBBRHC010000327.1:0-4043 GCA_038223295.1 Opitutales bacterium | reverse complement strand
GCTGCTGCTCGGCGCGCTCAATCCCGATGCGGTGCCGGCATCCGCCGCCGCGCCGGTGGCGGCGCCGCCGGATCGCCGCGTGCGATTCCCGGCGGCGACGGACCGGCGCCCGCCGGCGGTGCTGAAGATAGCGTAGGCGATGCCGTCTCTTTTCTCTCCATTTGAAAATCTCTCTCATCGGAAACCTGCCGGAAGACGGGCAGGAAAGCATGCGGCGCTTTACCGGCGCGCTGCGCGACGGGCTCGGCGCGCGGGGCCACGCGGTCACGGTGCTCACACCCTCGCTGCGCGTGGCCCGGCTGGGGCCGCGCTACCACTACAACGGGGTGCCGAAGTATCTGGGCTACCTGGATAAATTCGTGCTCTTCCCGCGCCAGTTGCGCCGCCACGTGCGCACCGCCCGGCCGGACGTGGTCCACCTGACCGATCAGGCGGGGGCGGTCTATGGCTCGGCCCTGCGCGGGGTGCCGGTGCTGGCGACTTGCCACGACTTGATGGAGATCCGCGCGGCGCGCGGGGAAATCGCGCAGCAACGCGTCAGCCGCGGCGGGCGCGTCTACCAGGCCTGGATTCATGCGAGTCTGGGGCGGCTGCCGCAGTTCGCCTGTGTCTCCCGGCCCACGCGCGACGACTTGTTGCGCCTTACGAGCCTCGCGCCGGAGCGGGTGCAAATCATCCCCAACGCGCTGCACTATCCCTACCAACCCATCCCGGCGGAGACGGCGCGGCAGCGGATCGCCGGGCTCGACCCGCGGCTGGCCGATACGCTGAAGCATGGTTTCCTCCTCCAGATCGGCGGCGAGCAGTGGTATAAAAACCGCCCCGGCCTGCTCCAGATCTACGCCGGCGTGCGCCGCCTGGTCTCGTCTCCGCCAAACCTGGTCATGGTCGGCCCGCCGCTCTCCGTCGCGCACGCGACGCGGGCGGCGGAGCTCGGCGTGGCGGAGCACATCGTGTCGCTGCGCGGGCTGGACAACGCCCGACTGGAAGCGCTCTACAGCCTCGCCCAGGGTTTGGTTTTCCCCTCGTGGGAAGAGGGATTTGGCTGGCCGGTGGCGGAGGCGCAGACCTGCGGCTGCCCCGTCTTCGCCTCGAATCGCGCGCCGATGACCGAAGTCGGCGGACGCCATGCGGTGTACTTTGACCCGGCGGACCCCGACGGCTCGGCGCGAACCATCGCGGACGCATGGCCCCGGCGGCATGCACTGCGCGCGCCCGCGATGGAGTCCGCCGCGCGCTGGCGCCCCGGTCACATGATCGACGCCTACGAGGCCCTCTACCGCCGCATCTCCACATGAAGATCCTCCACCTTACAAACTCGTTGAATCCCGCCTATGGTGGCCCGGCGGCCTGCATTCGCGCGCTCGCGCCCGCGCTCGCCGCGATCGGGCATGCCTCCGAGATCGTGGCGCTCGACGCGCCCGGGGCGGACTTCCTGGCAGGCTACCCCGCCACGGTCCACGCGCTGGGGCCGGTGAAGTCGGGTTTTGGCTACTCCGCCCGCTTCGAGCCGTGGCTGAAGGCGCAGGCGGCGCGTTTCGACGCCGTGATCGTCCACGGGCTTTGGCAGCATCCGGGGGTGGCCGCGCTGCGCCAGCTCACCGCGCCGGGCATGCCGCCGTACTTCGTTTTCACCCACGGGATGCTCGATCCCTGGTTCAAACGGCAGTATCCGCTAAAACACTACCTGAAGATAGGCTACTGGATGCTCTTCGAGCGCCGCGTGCTGCGCGAGGCGGCGGCGGTGCTCTTCACTTGCGAGGAGGAGCGACGGCTGGCCCGGCCCACCTTCCCGGCCGCCGCCTACCGGGAGCGCGTGGTCACCTTTGGCACCACCGCCCCGCCGCCCGAGCCGGAGGCGCAGCGCGACGCGCTTTTCCAGGCTCACCCGGAGCTGCGTCACCGGCCCTACTGGCTGTTTCTGGGCCGCATCCACCTGAAGAAAGGCGTCGACTTGCTGATCGACGCCTACTCCACCATCGCCGCCGGGGATGCGAGCCTGCCGCGTCTCGTCATCGCTGGTCCGTGCGACGACCCCGACTATCTGGCGCGACTGCAGGCGAGCGCCGCCGCCTCCTGCCCGCCGTACTCGGTGCTTTGGCCGGGCATGCTCACGGGCGCGGTGAAGTGGGGGGCGCTGCGCGTCGCGGAGGCCTTTGTATTGCCCTCGCACCAGGAAAATTTCGGCATCGCCGCCGCCGAGGCGCTGGCCTGCGGCACGCCGGTGCTGCTCTCGAACCAGGTGAACATCCACCGCGAGATCGCGGAGGATGGCGCGGGGCTGGTCGAACCGGATACGGCGGACGGCACGCTGGCCCTGCTACGCCGGTGGCGGGGCCTGAACCCTGAGGCGCGGCGGGCGATGCGCGCGGCGGCGATGCGCACCTTTGGCAACCGCTACGAAATCGGCGCGGTCGCGCGCAGCCTGGCCACGGCCCTCGGCGAGAAACGCCTCTCTTGATTTTATGAAAATCGCCATCGTTCAGGGCGCCTTTTATCCCGTGCCGACGCGGCGCGGCGGCGCGATCGAGAAAATCTGGTTCGCGCTCGGCCACGAGTTCGCGCGGCGCGGGCACGACGTGACGCACTACTCGCGCCTCAGCGACGGGCTGCCCCACGTCGAGGTGATCGGCGGGGTGCGCAACGTGCGCGTGCTCGGCGGCGACACGCCGCCCTCGCGCCTGCTCCAGAAATGGCGCGATCTGTGTTTCACGTGGCGAGTTTCGCGGCGGCTCAAACGCGCCGACGTGGTGGTTACACACACGTTCTTCGCGCCGATGCTTTTCTCGCGGCGCAAGCACGGGCCGATCTGGGTCCATGTGCAGCGCTACCCACAGGGGCAGATGGGGCTCTACGGGCGCGCCGCGTGCCTGCAAACCGTGTCGCGGGTGATCGCCGACGCCATCGCGAGCCAGACTCCGGGGGCGCGCGAGCGGGTGAAGATAATCCACAATCCGCTGACCACGCTTGCGCCGCTTGCGCCCGGCGTGACGCGCGATCCGAATCTGGTGCTCTTTGTCGGTCGTGTGCATGAGGAGAAGGGCATCGAGCTGCTGGTGAGGGCGGCCGTGCTGGCGCGCACGAGCGCGCCGCACCTGCGCTTCCGCGTGGTCGGGCCGAGCGAGTCGCGGTTCGGCGGGGGCGGCGAGGAGGTGATGGCGCGCCTCCGCGAGATCGCGACGACGGATGAGGCGCGGGTGGAGTTCACCGGAGCGGTATTCGATGAGGTGGCGCTGGCGGGGCATTACGCGAGCGCTTCGGTTTTTGTCTATCCCTCGCTGGCCGCGAAAGGCGAGGCCTCGCCGGTCGCGCCGCTGGAGGCGATGGTGCGCGGGTGCCCGGTGGTGACCTCGGACCTCGCCTGCTTCGACGACACCATCGGCACGGGGCCTTATGCGAGCCGGTTTGACCACGCCGCGACGGACGCGCCGGCGCGGCTGCTCGCGGCCATCACGGCGGTGCTGGCGGACCCGCTGGCGTGGCGCGCGGCGTCGGACGCGGCGGAGGCGCGGGCGCGGGAGTTTACGATGGAGCGCATCGCGGGCGAATATTTGGCGGGCTTCGCGGCGATGAACGAGGCTGCGAAGGGCTGAGAGGGGACGGCTGGCGGGCGGATGGCTCGGATCGTGTAGGGCGGGGCCGCCGCGCCCCGCCGCGAGTTGGAAATCGAGCCCGGAACGGCGTCGGACACGGAACGGCGGGGTGCGGCGACCCCGGCCTACATCAAGACATGGAGATCTATTTATGAAAGTTGCTTTGCACACCCATGACCAGGCGGACGCGTATGCGTCGCCTTGGTCGCTGCGCCACCGCGTCGAGTTGCTCGTCTGGGACTACGCGTGGCTGCTGACCTGCGCGTGGACGCCCAAACCCTTTAACCCGTGGCGGCTTTGGGTGCTGCGGCTTTTCGGGGCGGAGCTGCACGGCAGGCCCTTCGTGCATCAGCGCGCGCGTATCCACCAACCGCGAAACCTCGTGATGCACCACCGCGCGTGCCTGGGCGATCGCGCGGCGGCCTACTCGCTGGGGCGCATCGAGCTGCA
>JBBRHC010000326.1:0-4045 GCA_038223295.1 Opitutales bacterium | reverse complement strand
ACGCCGCCGCGCTGCTGGCCCCGTTCCGCGCAGCCGGGATCGCGGTGGCGGAGACCGGCGAGCTCGACGCGGAAAGCGTCTCGCGACTGCTCGCGGCCGCGGACTTTGGCATCGCCCCGCACCCCTGGGCGCTGATCGGCTAGAGCGGGGCCGCCGCCGCCATGCGCGAGCATGGACTGCCCGTGCTCGTGCCCCGCGACGAGTGGCGGCTGCGCAAGCGGCCCGAGGCGGAGCCGGGCGAGTGCGACCCGCTCGTCATCCGCCTCGCGGATCTTGATGCCGCCCGCACCGACCGCTGGCTGGCCGCGCGGCGGCGTCCGCGCCCCGCCTTGCCGCGCACCACCGCGGATTTTTTGCGCGGCCTCGAAACCGCTTCCGTCCCCTTATGAACATCCTTGTTTACGTGCCGCAAATGGCGGCCTACGGCGGCATCGAGCGCCATGTCTGCGGCCTCGCCGCCGCCGCCGCCGCGCAGGGCCACCGCGTGCGCCTGCTCACGACCAGCACGTCGCTCGGGCCGGATCTGCGCCGCGAGCTAAGCCATCCGGGCATCGAGCTGTGCGAACTGCCCCGGGCGCGCGGCACGGCCGGTCCGGTGATCAAAATACTTTGGTTGCTGCGCGAGCTGGTCCGCGCCCGCGCGGTGGCGTGGGACGTCGTCTATACCAACGCGCAAAGCGGCCTCGCGCGGCTCGTGTGGTGCGCCGCCGGCCCCCGCACCCGCATCGTGCATCACCACCACACGGCGGCGGACGCGCCGGAGCGGACCACCTGGTCGCGGTCGTATCGCCATGTTTTGAAACACGCGCCGTTCCTCGTCGGATGCAGCCGGGCCACCTGCGCCGCGATGAACGAGGCGACGGGGCGCGAGGACGCGCATTTCCTTCCCTATCTCGCGGCCTGCCCGGTGGCGGGCGACCAGATCGCCGAGCGGCGCGCGAGGCAGCGGTTGCGGTTTGGTTTTTGCGGGCGGCTCATCCCCGAAAAAGGCATCGACGCGCTCCTCGCGTTGGCCGCGGAGGCCGAGCTGGCCGACGTGGAGTGGCACATCCATGGCGCGGGCGAGGCTTATCCGCCGGAACGTTTCGCCGCGCGGGAACGCATCGTCTACCACGGCGCCTATCGCGGCGCGCAGCAGCACGCCCGCGCCCTGCTCGGGCTCGATGCGCTGGTGCTTTTTTCCACCCACAACGAGGGCATGCCGCTCTCCTTGATCGAGGGCATGTCGGCGGGTCTGCCCTGGATCGCCACCGATCGTGGCGGCACGCGGGAGCTCGCGCTTTCCACGCTCGACAGCGTGGTGGTGCGCGCGACGGCCGACCGCGCGGAGCTGCGCGCCCGGGTGCGCGAACTGGCCGACCGCATCCGCGACGGCGTCACCTCGCGCCGCCGTCAGCGCGCACACTACGACGGGCATTTCGCGCCTCCCGTGGTCGCCGCGCGCTGGCTCGAGTTTTTCTCCCCTTCCGCCGCCCCGCAGCTCCGCCCCGCCTCGCCGCCGCCTTGCGACGCGGACGCCCTGGCCCCGACCCCATGATCATCCTCACCCATCCCACCGGTAACGCCAACGTCCGCCACGCGGCGCTCGCGTTGTCCCGGGCCGGCCTGCTCGCGGAGTTCTGGACTTGCCTGAACTTCCGCCCGCCGGCGCTGCTCGAGCGTTTGATGCCCGCCGGCATGGCGGGGAAGCTGCGCCGCCGCGCGTATCCGTCGGAGTTGACGGACTCGATCCGCACCCGGCCTTTTTACGAGATCGTGCGCCACTTCGCGCCCCGTATCGGCCTGCCCCGGCTGGCGACCCACGAATCGGGCGCGTTCAGCGTGGACGCGGTGTATCGTGCCCTCGACCGCTCCGTCGCGCGCCGTCTGCGCAAGGGCAAATACACCGCCGTCTACGCCTACGAGGACGGTGCGAAGTCCTCCTTCGTCGAGGCCAAGAAGCGCGGCATCCGCACGATCTACGATCTGCCCATCGGCCACTGGCGCGCCGCGCGCACGCTCCTTCTGGAAGAGGCCGAGCGGGAGCCCGAGTGGGCCGCCACGCTCATCGGCAATCGCGACAGCGTGGCGAAAAACGAACGCAAGGACGCCGAGCTCGCCCTCGCCGACGTCGTCTTCGTGGCCAGTTCCTACACGCGCCGCACCTTGAGCGAGGCCTCCGATTTCAAGGGCACCGTCATGGTCGTACCATACGGCTCGCCCACCTTCGTTCCCGCGTCGCCCGACGCAAAGTCCGCGGGTTACAGCACGCCCAGCCCGGAGAAAAAACTCCGGGTCCTGTTCGTGGGTTCGCTTGGCCAGCGGAAGGGTCTGAGTTACCTCTTCGACGCCTGCCGCCAGGTGCGCGGCGCGGTCAGCCTCACCGTCATCGGGCGCAAGCCCGAGGCGCCCTGCGCCGTGCTGGATCGCGAGCTGGAAGTCGCGCGCTGGATCGCGAGCTGCCCGCACCAGGAGATCCTCGCCGAGATGGCGGCGCACGATGTGTTTGTCTTTCCCTCCCTCTTCGAGGGCTTCGGCCTGGTGCTGCTGGAGGCGATGGCGATGGGGCTGCCGGTGATCACGACCGCGCACACCGCCGGGCCGGACATCATCCACGACGGGGTGGAGGGCTTCATCGTGCCGATTCGCGATAGCGTCGCCATCGCGGAGCGGCTCGAGCTCCTGCATCGCGAGCCGGAACGGCGCGCCGAGATGGCCCGCCAGGCCCGGCGGCGCGCGCACGAATACACGTGGGAGAACTACGAGCGGACTCTCGCCGCCTGCGTGGGGCGGGCCTTGGTGAAAAACTGACGCGCCGCCCGATGATCAAATACATCAAGATTCTCATCTGGACCTACATCGTGCTCCTCCTGGTGGAGGGCTCGCTGCGCAAATGGGTTTTCCCCGGGCTGGCCGAGCCGCTGCTGGTGGTCCGCGATCCGGTGGTGCTGGCGATCTACGGCCTCGCGCTTTTCTCCGGCGTTTTTCCGACCAACCGGTTCATGATCGTCATCGGCGCGCTGGCCGTGTTGTCCGCGCTCGCGGCCGTGCTGGGCGGGCACACCCATCCGGTGGTCGTCGCCTACGGGCTGCGGATAAACTACTTTCACCTGCCCTTGATGTGGGTGATGGGGAGCGTCTTCACCCGGCGCGATGTGGAGCACCTCGGCTGGTTCCTGCTCATCATGAGCATCCCTATGACGTTGATCATGGTGCAACAATTCCGCTCCGCTCCGAACGCCTGGATCAACCGCGGGGTGGGCAACGACGAGGTGGGGCAAATCTTCGGCGCCGATGGCCGCATCCGCCCGCCCGGGCTCTTCGCGTTTATCACCGGGCCCCAGTTGTTTTTTCCGCTCTGCGCGGCGTTTTTCCTCGATCAGATATCCGGGGGCGGAAAACGGCTGCCGTGGTATCTGCTGGGCGGGGCGGGAGTGGCGATCGCCGTCGCGCTGCCGGTCTCGATCAGCCGCACCGTGATGCTGGGAACCGCCGTGGTGGTCGGGGCGTTTTTGATTTCGCTGCCCTTCATCACGGCCAAGGCGTCGTCGCTTTTCCGCACGATCCTTTTGCTGCTGGTGGTCGGGGGCGGCTTGTCGCAATTGCCGGTTTTTCGCGAGGGCATCTCGGTGTTCATGCTGCGATGGGACTCGGCGGAGGGCGTGTCCGGGGTCGCCGCGCTGGGCGGCGTGGTGGACCGCACCGTGACGGGTTTTACCAACCCGCTTTACTACGCGCGGGTCGCCCCGTTGTTCGGCCACGGCATCGGCGCGGGCTCGAACGTCGGGGCGCGTTTCAGCTCGGGCTCGGTGGGCTTCGCGCTCGCCGAGGAGGAGTGGGGCAAGGTGCTGCTGGAACTCGGGCCCGTGCTGGGCATGGCGTTCATCGCTTTGCGCATCGGGCTCGCCGGGTGGTTCGCCGTGCTGTCGTGGCGCGCGCTGCGCGAGGACCAGAACCCGCTGCCGCTCATGATTCTCGCCGCCGTGGCGCTCACCATCATGCAGGGCCAGTGGGCGCCGCCGACCGTGCTCGGCTTCGCGGTGGTGGGCGGAGGGCTGCTGCTCGG
>JBBRHC010000325.1:0-4135 GCA_038223295.1 Opitutales bacterium | reverse complement strand
ACAACGCTCAACTTTAGCCAACCCGTGTTGGGCGGGGTCGGCCGCCCCCCCCCGGCCCCCAAACAAAAGAAAGGACCCGGCGGGGGGGGGGGCCCCCCCCCCCCAACGGAGGGCCCCCGGGGGCGCCCGCGAGTTTTTTTTGGGGGTTGTCCCCCCCCCCCCCGCGCTTCTTTATCCGTTTTTGGGCGGGGGGGGGTGGCCGCGACCCCGCCCAACACGGGTTGGCTAAAGTTGAGCGTTGTGTGCGGGGGGCGCGCCGGTGATTTTGCCCGGCTGATCCCGGGGCGGATGGTCGCTCCGATGTTCTTTCGCATCCCATGGCGCGCCGGAGACGGGGCGCCTGGCAAAGAATCTCTTCGGAGAGGAAAGTCCGGACACCGACGGGCAGGATGCGGGTCGGGGCGCGAAAGCGCCAAGTCCAGGCGGCGTGCGTCAAGGCGCGTCGACGGAAAGTGCCACAGAGAATATACCGCCCGCGGGGAAACCCGCGGGTAAGGGTGAAAAGGTGGGGTAAGAGCCCACCGCGCCGATCGTGAGGTCGGCGGCAGGGCAAACCCCGTCCGGTGCAAGGCAAAATAGGCGACTGGGCGGCTCGTCCGATAGTCGCGGGTATGCCGCATCCGCCGGGTCGAAACCGCGAGAAATCGCAGGGCCGACACCGGCGGGCAGGCTCGTCGCGAGGCGGGCCTTGAGAGAAATGACCGTCGATCCCGCGCCGCGAGGCGCCGGGGGACATAATCCGGCTTACAGCTCCGGGATCAGACCATTTTTAGCGGGCGGGATTTTTTGCCTTTAGCCCAGAAACGGCGCTTAAAACCGTAGATTGGCGGACTGTCGCTTCGCTCGAAACGCAGATGAGCGTAGATTCCGAGCGTTACGGATTTCGGGCCTTCACCGTCCGGGCGTGAAAGCCGGTCCTTCCGATTATTTTTGTAACTGATTTTATATGAGTTATCTGTGTAATCTGCGGTTAAATCCGAACGCGGCTTATTTAGGTTTAGGCGTAGGTATCGACCAAGGAGCGGGTGTGCAGCTCGGCGTCGAGTTTGGCCTTGGTCGCCGGCTTGGCGAAGGTGAGCAGCACTTCCTTTTTTTCGTTCGGGTAGAGGTCGAAACCGTTGTCGGTCGCGGTGAAAAACCGCTCGCCAAACTCAAACGTGAACGCGTGCTGGAAAACCGGGGACTGGGCGGTGAGCAGCGCCTGCGTGGGCGAGAGCAGGCGCAGGGTGGTCTTGGTTTTGGCGCGGGGCAGATCTAGGAAACGCGGCGGGGCGAGGAAGACGGTCTGCTCGCTGGCGAGCGCGCCGCCCACGTCGAGCGCGATGCGCAGGTAGAGGTGGTCGCGACCGTGGGCGGCGAGGGGTTTTTCGAGGTCGAGGGTTTTTCGGTTAACGCTTTCACCGGGGCGGAGCGCGACGGCTTTTTTACCCGCCAGGACGATGCGGCCATCGAGGTGAAACAAATCCCAGCGGAGCGTGCCTTTGGCGGGCCGGGGCGCGTCGTAAACGGTGTAGAGGTGAACTTCGCGCACGGTGCTGCGGCGGTAGTTGCCGATGATGGTGCCCTCGTCGCCCGGCACATGGGCGGAGACGAGCGCGGGGGCGTTGAAGCGGCGCGCCGCGTAGTGCAGGGCCTTCCAGCGGCCGGTGTACTCGATCGAGGCCCAGGAGGCGACCGGCCAGCAGTCGTTGAGTTGCCAGTAGATCGCGCCCATGCAGCGGGGCGCGAGCCGGCGGTAGTGCTCGACGCCGACCTGCATGCAGTAGGCCTGGTTGAGCTGGGAGAGGTAGATGAGATCGTCCTGGGATTTTGAATACCGGTAGCGGCGCGACACGTAGTCGAGGATCACCTGGTTGCCGCCGCGGTTTTTCTGGTGGTTCTCCATCACCGCGTCGAAGACGTTGGCGTCGGCCGGCGCGAAGGTGCGGTTGGTCTGGGGCGAGCTGTAGCTCTGCATGCCGAATTCGGAGCAGAAACGGAACGCCCACTTCTCGTAGTTTTTCACCGGCTGGCGGGCGTGCCACACGTCCCAGTAGTGGGTGTCGCCGCGTTTTTCGCCGGTCTCGTGGGAGTTGTCGTGGGTCCAGTCGCCACGCCATTGGGAGGATGGCCAATAGGGGGTGATCCCGTCGTGGGCGGCGACCGCCGCGGGCAGGACGCCGTGAAAGAGCGCCTCGTAGCCTGCGCGCTGCGCGGGGTCTTCGGCGAGGGCCTTGGCGTTGAGCCAGGCGAGTTCGTTGTTGCCGCACCAGAGCGCGAGGCAGGCGCGGTGACGGAGGCGACGGATTTGGCAATCCGCCTCGGCGCGCACGCTGGCGAGGAAGGCGGGGTCGGCGGGGTAGAGGCTGCAGGCGAACATGAAGTCTTGCCAGACGAGCAGGCCGAGTTCGTCGCAAAGGTCGTAGAAATCCTCGCTCTCGTAGATGCCGCCGCCCCAGACGCGCACGCAGTTCATGTGGGCGTGTACGGCGGCCTGTAGATCGCGGGCGTAGGCGGGGCGGTCGAGGCGGGTGACAAAGCTGTCGGCCGGGATCCAGTTTGCGCCCTTGATAAAGACGGGGCGACCGTTGATCACGAATTGGAACGACTCGCCCCACTGGTCGGGGTGGCGGTCGAGCACGATGGTGCGCAGGCCGATGTGTTTGCGCACGGTGCCGAGATCGTCGCCGTCGGCGTCGCGCGCGGTGAGGGTGATCTCGTAGAGCGGCTGCGCGCCCTGGCCGGCCGGCCACCAAAGCTGCGGCTCCGGAATGGCGAAGGAGAGCGCGGTGCCGCGCACGATTTCGCGGCCGGCGAGGGTCACCGTGACCTCGTAGGCGGGGGCTTCGTGAGCGGGGGGCGGCGCGGCGAGGTCGGCGAACTCCGGCGCGAGCGTCACGGTGACGCCGCCGTCGGCGGCGTGGTGTTGGGCGAGGTGAACGTGGGCGAGGCGCGCGACTCGCCCGGCCTCGAGGCGGATGTCGCGCCAGATGCCGGCGGTGACGAAGCGGGGTCCCCAATCCCAGCCGAATTGGCAGGGCTGCTTGCGGATGCGCACGGAGTTGCCCACGGGATCGTTGAATTCGCTCGGCGCGGTGAAGTCGGTGCGTGTGGTGCGGATGTAGTCGAGCGCGCTGCGGAAACGCACGACGAGCTGGTTGCGCCCGGCGCGGAGGCGCGGCTTCACCTCCCAGCGGTGGGCGATGAACATGTTCTCGGTGGCGGCGATTTCCTGGCCGTTGAGGAGCACGGTCGCGACGGTGTCGAGGCCGTCGGCGCAGAGCGCGAGGGACTCCGCTTCGAGTAGGGCGGCGGAGACGGAGAAGTCGGCGCGGTATTCCCAGTCGCGCTCCTCGATCCACTGGAGGTCGAGCTCATGGGCGCCGTAAAACGGGTCGGGGATCTGGCCGGCGGCGAGCAGATCGGTATGGACGCAACCCGGCACGGTGGCGGGTAACCAGGCGGCGGCCCGGGCGGAGGGCTTGGCCGGGACTTCACGGAATTGCCAGCGGGCGGAGGCGAGGGGGAGAACGGTGAGCATGGGCGGGGATTGCGGGTAACTTGACCGCCGCGTGCGGGCCGGCGAGCGGGGAGGGGTGGCGAAAACGCGATTTTGGCGTGGTTTTTCGCCACGGGCGCGGGGATGACGTCCTGCGGGAGAACGGATTGGCGGTCAGCGGGCGGAGAGAAGCAAACCCTCGGGGCCGGGGGCGAACTGGGCGCTGCGGCGGGTGTACTCCATGAGCTCGATGCGGTTGCCGTCCGGGTCGGTGAGCCAGGCCTGGAAGGAGCCGTCCATGCCGGTGCGTATTTCCCCAACGGATACGTCCCGGGCGAGCAGGGCGGCGCGAAAATCGGCCAGGCCGATCACCTCCAGGCAGAGATGGGCGTAGCGGTTGCCCGCGACGAGCGGATCAAGGTTGCCGCCCCATTGGCGGGCGGAGAGGTGCTGGTCGAAGAACTCGATGAAAGTGGAGTCGCCGACCTCGACGTAGGCGCCGAAGATGGGGCCGTCGGCGGCGGCAAAACGGAATTTCACCCCCAGGCCGAGCTGGTCGCGGTAGAAGGCGACGACGCGGTCCAGGTCATTGGTGATGAGGCAGAGGTGGGCGAGGCGGCGTATCATGGGGAGGGAGGGTGGTGGGGGCGGCGGAGT
>JBBRHC010000324.1:0-4152 GCA_038223295.1 Opitutales bacterium | reverse complement strand
TTTAACAACGACGCTGGCATCACGGCGGCGATCCTCGACCGGCTGCTGCACCGAGCGACCACCGTGGTGATAGAAGGCAGGTCCTACCGCATGAAAGACCGCAATCCGGAGGACCCACTGGCATAAGGCGTAGGTAATCCGCGAACGCTTCGGTTCCCGACGTCGCCCCCGACGCGCCGATCAAACCCCATTGCGCCGACTCCCACCCCGGAGTCGGCGCAATGCTTTTTATCCAAGGTGATTTTTAAACCGCCAGAAACAGGTGCTGTTCGCGCCGCCGCTCACAGGTATCGGCGTGGTCCAACCATATTAGGTCGCGGCGCCTTGGCGCTACTCGACGGTGACGGAACGACGCGCCGGAAATCGACCTCGGTGAAACTTATCTCGCAGACGCCTTTTAATGGCAGGAGGTTAATCAACGCGTGCGACGCCGTCGAAAATGCCCAAGTGCTATGGCGCTTGCCGCACATATTGCAGCGTCGAGTACGGATTCGGGGATGTTGAATCAAGATTGGAACGACAGAAGGAAGCATCGTCAGGCAGAGCAGAACCAAGCCCAACTCAATCCGTGCCGGGATTTGAAATTCTGGCACCTGCTCTAAAAACGCGCCCAGGTATCTTTCCTGTCTTTCCGTATAAAAAAACCTTCGAGGTAACAGGTGGTACTGTCGCCGACCAGAAAGGTAAAGGTGTTTACCATGTCGCGACGGCGACGGTATCTGGTTGGTTGCGCCGAAAGGGAAACGTCCTGTCGCCAAGTGTCGGTTTGCGCAGCGATCTCGATTATACTTTTACTAAGAATAGCTCGGGGCGCATGTGGCCTTCGGCGACTTGGTTGACCGTGCCGGTCATACGGATGGCGTAGTCCGGGGATATTTTGATACCGATGCGGCCGCCGGGCATGTGGACCGTCACGTCGCCATCGACCAGACCGAGCTTGTGGGCGACGGCGGCGGCGGCGCTGGAACTGGAGCCCGAGGCGAGGGTGTAGCCGGCGCCGCGTTCCCAGATCTCGATGCGGATGTTGGCGCGGTCGAGCACTTGCAGGAACTGGACGTTGGTCTTGCGCGGGAAGTTGGCGTGGGTCTCCAGGTGCGGGCCATAGCGGTGGGCGAGCTCGGCGGAGACCTCGGGCAAGGGCAGCACGCAGTGCGGATTGCCAATGGTGGCGGAGCAGTAGGTGAAGGTGCTATCCAGCGCGGTGATGGACTCGTTGAGGACTTCGCGTTCGGGGCCGACGTGGGGAATCTTGCCGCTGAGGAAACTGACCCGGCCCATCTCGACCGTGACGAGGGCACCGTTTTCCATGATCTCGGACTCCACCACGCCGCCGGGCGTCTCGATGGTAAAGACGGAGCCGGGGGCGATTTTGGTGTCCCAGAGGTAGCGCGAAAAGATGCGCAGGCCGTTGCCGGATTTTTCCGCTTCGGAGCCGTCGGGATTAAAGATGCGCAGGCCGAATCGCGCCTTCGCGGAAGGGAGCGGACCCCATAGGATGCCGTCGGAGCCGACGCCGTAGTTGCGGTGACAGATAACGCGGATCTGCTCTACCGTCGGGGCGGTCCAGTCGGGGAAGTCGACGGGGTCGAGGACGATGTAGTCGTTGCCGAGGGCGTGATATTTGTGGAAGCGCATGGAGGAAAGGAGCGGGCGAAAGGGCGGGAAAACCCGGGAGCGAAGCGTGGCGCGGGCGCGGCTCAAGCCTTGATCACGTTGGTGCCGGCGATGAGGTCGTGCATGCAACGGCGGTCTTCGCGAAAAATCAGGAGGGGATCCACGACTGTGACCAGCCCGCCCACGATGGGCACCATGCCGATGAGCTGCATGACGAGGGAACGAAGCAGGATGGCGTGAACGAAGCCGGGTGGGCTGCCATCGGTGCGCACGATACGGATTTTTAGCCACATCTTACCGAGGGTCTGGCCGCGCGTGGTGAGTAGCCACACCTGCATGATGACGAGGACGAGCAGCGGGACGAGCACGGCTAGCAAGGGGCCGGCGAGCTGGGGCACGAGGTTGAGAATCGTCTCGGGATCGGGGGAGCCGGATTCCACGTTGGGCAGGGCGCCTTGGCCGGAGAGGGCGACCAAAGTCAGGACCAGCCAAACGAGGCCCGGCCCGGTGGCGACGAGGTTGACCAAACCATCGAGCAGGACGGCGCCGAGACGGGTGCCGCGACCGGCGAGCATGAATTCTTCGGGGGCGGCAGGGGCGGTGTGGGCGGGGCGGAACGGGGAGAAGTCGGCGGGGTGGTTTTGGCCGAAAGGCGGTGGGGGCGGGGAGGCGGCGGAGTCGTGGAAAACCGTGCGCACGGGCTGCCAGTCTGCCATGCCTTCGCGCCAGGCGAGGTCATCGGGGCCGATGAGGCCGGTGGCTATTTTTTCCCGCACCTCGGATTCGGTGAAGGGGCCGAGTTGCCGACCGAGCCGACCGATGAAATAGCGCATCCCGCGTTACTACCGAAGCTCCGCGCACGGGCGAGGGGCATTCGCGGAATAATGTGTTGGGGGAAACGGAAAGGCGTCGCGCACGGGGCCCGGGGCGGAGGATCGGACGGCGGGGTGCGGCGACCCCGGCCCTACACGCAGGCGCATGGTCGGGGGGGGCGGCGACCTCGCCCTACACGCGGGCGGCGGCGGGGCTGCGCCAGGGGAGGCCGGGGAGGGTGGCGATGGCTATGAGAACGAGCTGGCTGGCGGCAAAGATGATCAGCGCCCAGAATCCGCGGTCGGTAAAACCGTAGCTATGCAGGCCGACGCCGAGCAGGTTGGTGCCGAACCAACTCCAGCTCGTGACGATGTTGCCAAAGACTGCGAGGGCCATGAAGGCGCGCGGGCCGGAAAGTTTGCCCCAGCGCACGTGGAGGATGAGGGCGTTCCAGAGCACGATGATGAGGGCGCCGTTTTCCTTGGGGTCCCAGCCCCAGAAACGGCCCCAGGATTGGTCGGCCCAGATGCCGCCGAGGATGGTGCCGACCAGGCTGAAGAGCGTGGCGAAACAGAGGATGCCGTAGACCATGGTCTCTAGGGCCGCACCGGTCTCGCGGTCCAGCGAGCGGGTGAGGAAACCGCGCAGGATGTAGAGCGCGGCGAGGAAACCGGCGAGATAGACGGCGCTGTAGCCGATGGTGATGATGACGACGTGGGTCGCCAACCAGAAGTTCGAGTCGAGCACGGCGCGCATCATTTCCAGGGTGTCACCGCTGAGCGAGAGGTGGTGGGCGATGATGAGGCCGGAGAAGCCGATGATGCCGCCGGCCGCGCTCGCGAGGCCGCGCGGGTGGATCTTCTCCAGGATGAGGCAGAGGCCGACCGAGCCCCAGGCGACGAAGAGGGCGGAAGAATAAAGGTTGGTGACGGGCGGGCGACCCTCCAGCCACATGCGCAGACCGATGCCGACGGTCATGAGCACGAAGCCCAGGCCGAGTAGGTAGAGGGCGCCGCGGCCGAGCGTCTCGGGCCACTTCAGCCAGGAAAACAGGGCGAGCAGGAGCGCGGCCACGAAGATCACCATGCCGGTGTAGAAGGGCGCGGCGGCCTTGAAACGTGTCTCGACGTCGACCTTCTCGAGTTGCGCGGCGAAGCGTTTGGTCGTCTCGGCGCGGAGGAGTGCGACGATGGTGTTGAATTCCTCGCCCTTTTGGCCGCGCCAGGCGTAGGCGAGGCCGGCGAAGCTGAGGGCGTGGGCCTCGACCGTGCCGGTCTGGAAGGTGTCGAGCAGGACGGAGCCGGCGTTGCGCCACGCGGTGTCGTCCGCGTTCGCGGCGTCGGGCGGGATGGCGAGCAGGTAGGCGTTCTGCGCCATGAAATCGAGGCGTGAGGCGAGGTCCATCAGGGCGATGGCGGCGGCCTCGTTGTGCGGTTTTTCCTGTTGGCGCAGGCGCACGGCGGCGATGCCGGTGGGCAGGTTTTTCTGGAAATCGGTGAGCGAGCGCAGGGGATCCTCCAGTTCGGGCGGGACGAGGGAGGCCTGGATGCGGACGTAGAGGCCGATGTTGTCGCGCAGGGCGATGATGGCGCGTTGGAACTGGGTGCGCCGCTGGGCCTCGATGGGTTGGGCGAGCTGGGCCTGGCGTTCGAGCTCACCGAGGCCGGGTGCGAGCTGGTCGTAGGAGAAGCGTTTTTTACCCGCGCCGTCGGCCTCGGTGAGTTT
>JBBRHC010000323.1:0-4172 GCA_038223295.1 Opitutales bacterium | reverse complement strand
ATGAGATGGCACAAGATGCTGGATCAGATGGTCGTTCGTGAATCCCGAAGTGCACTGAATAGTGCATTGAGCGGGTGAACGGACGAGCAGATGAGCAGCAGATTGCGCCAGATCGCGGCGATCCACTTCGGATTTCGGGCTAAGTCGACTCAGGAGCCTCCCGCCGCGCCCTTCGCTTGGCTTGCCCGCGCCCCGCCCCTCTCTCCAACCTCTCGCCCCGTGCCCGCCTCCGCCGCCAAATCCATCCCCGCCGACGCCATCGGTCGCGCCCTCGAACACATCGCCGCCTCCATCGCGGCCCGCCACCCGCACGACACCGATCGCCGCCTCATCGTTCTCGGCATCGCCAATGGCGGCGTCCACGTCGCCACGCGTCTCCAGTTGCTCCTCCGCGCGCACTACCCCGAGGGCAGCCGCCCCCGCACCGGCATCATCGACATCTCCTTCCATCGCGACGACATCGGCCGCCACCCCATCCCGAAGGAGTTCACCCCCACCCTCATCCCTATCGACGTCACCGACGCCACCGTGATCCTGGTGGACGACGTCCTCCAGTCCGGCCGCACCGTCAAAGCCGCCCTCGACGAACTCTTCGACCACGGTCGCCCCGCCAAGGTGGAGCTCGCCATCCTCGTGGATCGCGGCGGCCGCACCCTGCCCGTCGCCGCCGACTACACCGGCCTCGTCCTCGACGCCGACCCCGGCGAAAAAGTCACCGTCGTCCTGCACGCCACCGACCCGTCCCACGACGCCATCACCGTCGCCCGTCCCGCCGTCCTCGGGAAATCCCCGAATCATTAATCATAAGTCGTTAATATAAATTTCCGCCCATGTCCTGGAACCGCCGCCACCTCCTCACCATCGAGGAGCTCTCCCTCGCCGAGATCGAACAGATCCACACCGTCGCCACCGCCTTCAAAAAGATCCTCGGGCGCTCGGTGAAAAAAGTCCCCGCCCTCCGCGGCAAGACCATCGTCAACCTCTTCCTCGAGCCCAGCACCCGCACCCGCATGGCCTTCGACATGGCCGCCAAGCGCCTCAGCGCCGACGTCATCTCCTTCGACGCCGCCAGCTCCTCCACCACCAAGGGCGAGACCCTTCGCGACACCGCCGAAAACATCGCCGCCCTCGGCGCCGACATGATCGTGATCCGCCACAACTGCGCCGGCTCCCCCCTCTACCTCTCCAAAATCCTCGGCATCCCCGTCATCAACGCCGGCGACGGCTCCCACGAGCACCCCACCCAGGGCCTGCTCGACACCTTCACCATGCGCGAGCGCCTCGGCGAACTGAAGGGCCGCAAGGTCGTTATTCTTGGCGACGTGCTCTTCAGCCGCGTCGCCCGGTCCAACATCCACGCCCTGGTCAAATTCGGCGCCAACGTCACCCTCTGCGGCCCCTCCACCCTCGTGCCGCGCACGCTGGAGACCCTCGGCGTCACCGTCACGCATGACCTGCGCTCCGCCCTCGCCGACGCCGAGGTGGTCATGCTCCTGCGCATCCAGCACGAGCGCCAGACCGCGACCATGTTCCCCAGCCTCGGCGAGTACACCTCGATGTTCGGCCTTAACAAGACCCGCGCCGGCTGGCTCGACCCCCAGGCCATCATCATGCACCCGGGACCGATCAACCGCGGCGTCGAGATCGACAGCGACCTCGCCGACGGCGACCGCAGCGTCATCCTCCAGCAAGTGACCAACGGCATCGCCGTCCGCATGGCCTGCCTCTACCTCTGCGCCGGCGGCACCCCCGAATCCGTCACCCCCACGGACTGATCGCAGAGGAAATTGGCCGCAAAAAGACGCGGAAGACGCAAAAATGAAAAAGGACCCGATATTCCTCCTCTGTGACCAAGTCCGTGAAACCGCGTTCGCCCTCCAAAAACACCACCGCCACGGCCACGCCGAGAAGATCTACGAAAACGGTTTGTTTCACCGCCTGCGAAAGCAGGGCCTAAACGTCCTCCAACAGTATCCGCTCCCCGTCTACGACGAGGACGGCACTATTCTTGGCGACTACTTCGCCGACCTCGCGGTCGGGGATCATCTGATCGTTGAGATCAAAGCCTGGCGCTCCCTGGTCGACGAGCATGTCGCCCAGCTCCTTGGCTATCTGCGCTCCTCTCGCCTCGATCACGGCCTGCTCATCAATTTCGGCGCGCCCATCCTTCAGGTGCGCAAATACGCCCTCAGCGACCCACACCCCATCGACCTCTGATCCCCTCCGATTTTTGCGCCTTCTGCGCCTTTTTGCGGCCATTTCCTCCCGACCCTTCCGACTCCCGATGCCCTTAATCCACCTCCACAACGCCCGCGTCATCGACCCCGCCGCCCACCGCGACGAGCCCGCCGGCGAACTCTTCATCCGCGACGGCATCTTCATCGCCCGCCCCTCCGCCGCCGACCTCGCCGCGGCCACCCGCATCGACGCCGCCGGCCTCGTCGCCGCCCCCGGCTTCGTCGATGTCCACGTACACTTCCGCGAGCCCGGCCAAACCCACAAGGAGACCATCGAGACCGGTTCCCGCGCCGCCGCCGCCGGCGGCTTCACCTCCGTCGTCTGCATGCCCAACACCGCCCCTGTGGCCGACAACACCGGCACCATCCAGCTCATCAAGGATTCCGCCGCCCGCTCCGCCTGCATCCACATTTACCCCACCGGCTGCATCACCGTCGGCATGAAGGGCCAGGCCCTCGCCCCCATCGGCTCCCTTAAACGCGCCGGCGTGGTCGCCATCACCGACGACGGCGACTGCGTGCAGAGCAACGAGCTCATGCGCCGAGCCTGCGAATACTCCAAAATGTTCGACCTCCCCGTCATGGACCACTGCCAGGACCACTCCATGACCGTCGGCGCGGTCATGAACGAGGGTGCCATGTCCCTAAAGCTCGGCCTCAAGGGCTGGCCCAACGCCGCCGAGGATCTCATCGTCGCGCGCAACTGCATCCTCTCCGAATACACCGGCGCGCACATCCACATGCAGCACGTCTCCTCGCGCAACGCCGTCGACATCCTCCGCCACGCCAAGGCCCGCGGCGTCAAGGTCACCGGCGAGGCCTGCCCCCACCACATCGCCCTCACCGACGCGTGCCTCGCCTCCTACGAGACGCATTTCAAAATGAACCCGCCCCTCCGCACCGAGGAGGACCGCCTCGCCATCATCGAGGGCTTGCGGGACGGCACCCTCGATATCCTCGCCACCGACCACGCCCCCCACACGCCCGATGAAAAAGACCGCGAGTTCGACCTCGCGCCCAACGGCATCCTCGGCCTCGAAACCGCCCTCGCCGTCTCGCTCGATATCCTCGTGCGTCAAAACAATTTCCCGCTCGCCACCCTCGTCGATCTCTGGACCCGCAAACCCGCCGCGCTGCTCAAGCTCCCCGCCGGCACGCTGGCCGAGGGCGCCCGCGCCGACCTCGTCCTCTTCGACCCCGAAGCGGAATGGACCTACGACGCCCAAACCGGCTTCTCCAAATCGCGTAACAGCCCTTGGCACGGCCAAAAACTCCGCGGCCGCGTCCACTCCACCCACGTCGCCGGCCGGCTCGTCTACACCGACGGCAAGATCATGTAACGATGCCGCCCACATACATTTCCAGCCTCGCATGGATGATTTTTATACACCGACTCAAAGTGCAATCCATGAAAACCCTGCCTTTCCTCCTCACCCGGCTGCTGCCCGGCCTTTTGTTCGCGATAGCCCTGGCCGCAACGCCCGTCCAAGCTCAAAACGCGAAGCTGAAAATCACCAATCCAATCGCGAAAGTTGACCTCACCCCAGGGTCCGCCCGCGAACTCGCCGTCAACGCCACCATCAGCGATGGCAGCCTGATCACGTACCAATGGTACAATGGCAAACAGGCCATTGCTGGAGCCACCGCCAAAACCTACACCGTCTCCAGTGCCGGTTCCTACTACGCGTTGATCAACGGCAAAACCAAGTCCAAGGCCTCCACCGTCACGGTGAGCCTGGCCCCCGCCTCGTTACCCGCTGATACCGAAATTTACGGCGAGCTCGCCGTCAGCATCAAAGGAAAAGACACGGAGGACGGCAGCTACTCTGAAAGCCTAACGATTGGTTATAATATATACATAGTCGACGGCAAACGCTTGGAGTTGGATACCGACGAATCTTTCGACGAATATAATTATGTATACAAGCGATTGAA
>JBBRHC010000322.1:0-4174 GCA_038223295.1 Opitutales bacterium | reverse complement strand
ATAGGCGAGGTCGAGGTCGTCCCAGGTGAGGCGGAGGAGGAGGCGGTCGAGAGCGGCGGCGGCGGGCGGCATGGCGAAAGATGAGAATGTCCAAGGACCAATGTCCAATGGCCAATGTCGCGCGGGGCGGGGAGGCGGCGGGGCGGGCGGGGGCGGTCGGTGGGCCGGGGTGCGGGTGAATGATTGCGGCGGGGACGAGAGGGGCGCGAAGCTGGGTGAATGAAGATGACGATGGAGGCGTTTTTGGGGCTGGCGGAGGCGGACGTGGCGGCGCGCGGGGACGCGTTGCCCGCGATGTGGTGCGAGGCGCGCGGGGACTGGGAACGGGCGCACGGGCTGGCGCAGCGGGCGGGGGACGCGGGGGATCGGCGCGGGGACTGGGTGCATGCCTACCTGCACCGGGTGGAAGGCGCGGGGCTGGTGGCGGAGCTGTGGGGGGAGTGAGGTGGAGGGAGGCCGGTCGGAGGGGCGAAGAATGGGCGCCGGTGAGGCGCGGCGCGGGCGGCGCGGATGGGCCCGCTGCTCCCGCAGCGGGTTACGGCGGGCGGCGCCGGGACGGCGGTGAGGAGGGGCGGGCTAGCCGTGGAGGGCCAGGGTGGCGCGGAGGGCGGGGCTGTGAATGGTGGGCACGACGATTTGCAGGCCGGTGGTGAGGCCGCCGGTGTCGGGCAGGGCAATAGGGAGGGCGAGGACGGGGAGGCTGGCCATGCTGGCGGGGACGGTGCAGGCGAGGATGCGGTTGCGGGTCTCGAGGGTGCAGTCGGCCTTGGCGGGGGCGGGGCAGGGGGTGGAGGGTAGGACGAGGTAATCGTAATCGCGAAAAAGCGCGGCCCAAGCGGCGGTGATGGCGTCGCGGTTGGCCTGGGCGCGGGCGATGTCGGCGGGGGCGAGGGTGCGGGCGCGGTCGATGCGCGCGCGGACGTTGGGGTCGTAGCGGTCGCGGAAACGTTCGTAGAAAGGCGCGTGGATGCGCCAGGTCTCGGCGCCGCCGAGGATGGCGTAGAGCTCGGCGGCGGGGGCGAAGAGCGGGAGGAGCGCGGCGGCAGTCGAGGCGGGGAGAGGGTCGGCGAGGCGGGAGGCGGCGTCGACGAAGGCGCGCTGGACGGCGGGGTCGAGGCCGGGCAGCGCGAGCCATGCGCCACGGAGCGAGCGGCTCTCGCTGGATTTATGACTTATGATTAATGATTTATGATCGGGCGGAGGCGCGGGGACGAGGGCGTCGAGGGTGGCGCGGAGGTCGGGGGCGTTGGCGGTGATAAAGCCGGGGGTGTCGAACGATTCCGCGAGGGGGAAACCGTCGGCGATCCAGGGGTGGTGGGGCGTGAGGCGAAAGCCGTAGAGGCCGCAAAAGGCGGCGGGCACGCGGATGCTGCCGCCGGTGTCGGTGCCGAGGGCGAGGGGGATGACGCCGGCTTTGACGAGCAGGGCGGAGCCGGAGGACGAGCCGCCGGTGGTGCGCCCGGGATGGCCGGGCAACTCGCAGTCGCCGTGGTGTGGGTTTTCGCCGGTGATGCCGTAGGCGAACTCGTGCATGTGGGCCTTGGCGGCGAGGGCGCCGCCGGCGGCGCGGACGGCGGCGATGAAGGCGCCGTCGGCGGGGGCGACGGGCGTGGGTGATCCGGAGCCGTCGGCGGGCACGTGACCCTCGCGAACCTCGGGGAGGAAGGCGGAGCCGGCGAAGGTGGGCAGGCCGGCGGCGTCGAAAATGTCTTTGGCGGCGAAGGGCACGCCGCGAAGCGGCCCGTAGAAGGGGGAAGATGAAGTTGAGGCGGACAGCTCGGCGGCCAGGCGCGGCTCGGGGGCGAGCCAGGCGAGGGCGGCGCGCTGCTGGGCGGGCGGGAGGGCGGCGACGCGCTGGTGGACGAGGCGGGCGGCGTCTTCGGGGGCGAGGGATTGCCAGTCGGTGAAGGTCATGGGGGCGGAGGGGGCCGATTTAATCGCGGAGGACACGAAGCGACACGGAGGGAGGAGAGTCGGTCGGACTGGTTGCGCGAGCCCGAAGTGTCCCGGGTGCGAGAGCGGGACGGATCGTGCCAGGCCGATCAGCCTGAAAGCCGCCCCGGCATTGCGCCTGGGTTTTTTGAGGGAGCGAGCGGGGAGCCGGGGCAATTGCGGCCTCGCCCCGAGGCGATCGGCCTGCCATGCGTGTTTTCAAAAATCGCATGTCCGAGGCTCGGCGGTTGGCGCCGGCGGAGGGCGCGCCATCCCTTCCCGCCTCCCCATCATGCAAGCTCACCCGCCCCTCCTTCTCGTCGCCACGCTGCTGTTGATGGGTTGCTCCAAATCGGGCCCTGGCACGGCGGCCGAGGGCCAAATCGCGCCGGCTCAACCGCGGCGTAACACGGCCGAGTCGCTGGGTATCGTATCGGGCGATCCGGATTCATATTACCAAAATTCGCCGCCCGCGCCGGGGGCGGCAAAGCCGGCTGGGCTCACCCCGATCCGGCGGGTGCTGACCGGGACGGACGGTCGGACGCTCGATGCGGTGCTGCTCTCAAAAACGGACATGACGGTGAAAATCCGGCGTCTCGCCGATGCGACGGAATTTGTCATCCCCTTGGATAAGTTGTCCGCCGCCGACCGGGCTTTTATCAAG
Organism: Opitutales bacterium; assembly: GCA_038223295.1. Lineage (GTDB taxonomy): Bacteria > Verrucomicrobiota > Verrucomicrobiia > Opitutales > Opitutaceae > IMCC26134_A. The sequence goes on along the minus strand of JBBRHC010000322.1, from coordinate 1,578 downwards.
GAAAGCGGAGTGCCCGTCACGTCGGCACGGTGAACCGTGAACGGCCCGGACCCAGCGAAAACCGTGCTGACGGCGCCCGGCGCGTCCGGAGCCTGGCAACGGGCGGCGGGGGTGGACGCGGGTTTGGTGCTGGGCATGATGCGGGAGTTTTACGCGGAGGAAGGGCTCGCGTTTGACGAGGCGGCGCAGGGCGCGGCGCTGGGGGCGGTGCTGGCGCAGCGGGAGGAAGACGCCGGAGAAATGCCGGGGGCGGTGTTTTGGTTGCGATGCGCGTCGGGGTCGGCGGCGGAGTCGGCAGCTGGGCGGGAGCGCTCCCCCGCGACGGCGACGGTGGCGGGTTATCTCGTGCTGACGTGGGGCTATAGTCTGGAGTTTGGCGGGCGGTTTGTGGTGCTCGACGAAGTGTGGGTCGCGCCGCCCTGGCGCGGTCGCGGGGAGGGGCGGCGGGCGGTGGAGTTCGCGCTGGAGTGGGCGCGGGCGCGCGGGGCGAAGGCGTTGAGGCTGGAGGTGGCGCACGAAAACGGGCGGGCGCGGGCGCTGTATGCCCGGGCGGGACTGGTGGGGCAGGCGCGCGATTTGCTGACGCGGCGGCTCGCTGGAGCTGCCGGGGACGGACAGGCTGGCGATCTTTTTCCGCCATGAATTTTATCAAACAACCGGTTGCCCGCGACACCACGATCGACTCCGCCGGGGAGGTTTTGAGGCGTTTTGCGACGCTGGTCTGGGTGCTCGGCGGAATAGGCGGACCGGTGCTGGCGGGGTGGGCATGGATGAGTGGTGCGAGGGGGCTGGCGTGGGTCGGCGGGGTGTGCTTCGGGATCGGGGCGGCGCTGTTTTTGACGCGGCGGTGGTGGCTGGGCGCGGAGGGGGCGACGGCGACCGCGGCGGCGGCTGATCCCGCCGAGGGAGACGCGACTATCCGCAGCGGGGCGCGGCCGCGGATCCTGTTGATAAATGGATCGCTGGCGGGCGAGGGAGGGAACTCGGCGCGGTTGTTGGCGAAGCTGGAGGCGGAGCTGGCGGGGCGGGCGCAGGTGGAGCGGGCGGCGCTGGCGGGGACGGGGGCGAGGGGGTTTGCGGAGCTGGCGGGGGCGCTGGGTGCGGCGGATGGCCTGGTGATCGCGACGGGCACGCACTGGGATTCGTGGAGCTCGCCGTTGCAAAAATTCCTGGAGGACGCGACGCCGTCGGAGGCGACCGGGCTGTGGCTGGGCAAGCCGGTGGCGGTGCTGGTGAGCGAGCACAGCACGGGGGGCAAGGGGGTGTTGTCACGCTTGCAAGGCGTGTTGGTGACGTTCGGGTGCGTGGTGCCGCCGTTGTCGGGCTTGGTGGTGTCGCGCAGCGCGCAAATCGCGCGGCGGCACGCGCCGGCGGAGGCGGAGGATTTCTGGGGCGCGGAGGATCTGGCGGTGATCGCGTACAACCTGGCGGCGGCGGCGCGGCAGCGGCGGGCGGCGTGGCGGGCGTGGCGGGTGGCCCGGGCGGAGTGCGCCAAGTGGTGGGTGGTGTGTGGGTGCGTGGGGGGCGGGGGGTGAGGGGTGCGCGCGGGCCGGGCCGCGCAGGGGCGGCGGGGCCATG
>JBBRHC010000321.1:0-4187 GCA_038223295.1 Opitutales bacterium | reverse complement strand
CTACGACGAGCAGATCGCTGTCGCTGCCGTTCTTTCAGACATGGACGAGGAACTCGCAGCAGTCGAGGCCCGCCGTGAAAAGACGCTCGCGCTCAAGCAAGGCATGATGCAGGAACTCCTCACCGGCCGCACCCGGCTTGTCTGAAGGAGACGCAAGCCATCGAATGGTAAGAGTCGTGGAAGTGATGAGTTTCTCCGCTGGATCTGCGGCTTCGCGAATGCGGAGGGCGGGGTGCTGCACATCGGCCGGAATGACCAAGGCGTAATCGTCGGTGTGGTGAACGCAGCGCGACTGCTGGAGGAAATTCCCGATAAGTTGCGCGACATCCTCGGCATCGTCCTGGTCGTGAGTCTGCACGTAGAGGCGGGCAAGGGGTGGCCGGAAACCGTGGTGGAACCTATCCCAGCCCGATCAGCTACAAGGGCGAAAAACTTGGCTCCCATAATAGCATTTAACCCGAAATCCGGAGTAGGAGCCGATGAGATGGCGCAAGAAGTTGGATCAGATGGTCGTTCGTGAATCCCGAGGTGCACTGAAGAGTGCATTGAGCGGGTGAACAAACGAGCAGATGACCAGCAGATTGCGCCAGATCGCGGCGATCCACTTCGGATTTCGGGTTTAAAAGAGGCGTTTTTGCGCGGGCCACTGCGCTCCTGATAATTTGATCCGCCACCGAATCAGAATCCCCCGCCCGCTCAGCCGCCACGACCGGCGGAACCGTCTCGTTGCCAGCCACTCCTATCGCCCGATTCCCGCAGAAAGATCGAGCGCTGGCCCCGTTTCCCCGCCCTGCCCCTGCGCCGGCCCGTGCGATGAAGCGCTTTCTCGTCCGGTTTTGCCCCGCCCAAAAACATGTTCTGAAGAAAAGCATCCATCATCGCCGCACCGACCAATGCTTTATACTTTCCCCTATATTTGCGCTTGCTCTGCCCCCTCCCGCTTCCCACGTTCCATCTCGTTCCTCTGTTAATTCAGAGGATTTTTGGGGTAACTAAGAAAGCAATGACCGGACGCCTAGGGGTAGGCGTCCGGTCTCTTATTTTATATGGTTTGAGATCGGCACCCCTCACATCGCACGCTCTCAATCTGGCTATCGATTAAGCTTAAACAAGCTTGACGGGGCCCACGCAGAAAATCACCCGGAGGCTTGATCGTATGGCAGTTGGATCATTGACGCAGGATGTTCCTGAGACGGAAGGCGCCAATCTGTCGAACTCTTCCCTCACCTGCCCTGTGATCTCCGGTTAAAAATCCGGCCATTCTCCGTGTTTCAGAAGGGCCGACAATGGACAAATACAGCGATGACCTCACATCGACGCATCCACCCATAAAAAATCCCCATGCGCCGGGCAGGGGGATTTCGACGAGCAGATGAGCCCTTGGGTTATGACTTCGACGCGGCTCGGGATTACTTTTCCGACGCCGTGTCCGCCTCAATGGCCGCTGAAGCGCGGCGTTTCGTGCGCGGCCTCGACGCCGCCTTCGCCGGTTTACCCTCCCCGGTATTTGCTTCGTCCTCGACTGCGGCCGCCTCCGCCTTATGGAGCACCGCCCCCTCATTCAACGCCTTGCCCGTGCGTGGCTTGCGTCCGCCCGAGGCCTTGGCCGACTTGGTTGCGGACGGCTTGGCCGGGATTATCTCCTCCACCGCCGAAGCCGCTTCCAACTGGAACGCGGGCTCCGTCGATGCAGCCCCCTCGGCCTGCGCTGGCTCCACCACCTCAGGCTCATCCAGCTCCACCGCAACCGGTTCCGTCACCGGCTCAGGTTCAGCCGCAACCACCGGCGGCTGAGCCACCGGCAGCGGGGGCATCGCGCGCGGCACCGCGCGGAAAATCGGCGGTTCGCCCGCCGTCGAAGGCGCGCTGGAATCCACCGGAATCGCCGCCGTAACCACCGCCTGGTCCACCACCCGGGCAGACCCCTGGAAGCCGGATGCATCCACCTCGCCCGACCCCGCCGCGTCCGCGCCCGCGCCTTGCGTTTCCTCCTCCGCGTCCGGCGCCATCGTGGCGGCCCGGCCACCGCCGGGCTTGCTCGCCTCGGCGCGTTCCCGCGCGCTCGCCTCGCGGCCATTGATCCAGAGACCGCCGTTGTTGTCCTTGTTTGCCCAATACACGTAGGCTCCGATGACCCGGGTCTCGCTCTTGCCGGCCGGCGACTCATGCGCCACGAGCCCGAGATCGGCGAGCGCGGCGCGCAGCACCGACTCCTCGACCTTGAAGTATTTCGCCAGGTAGGCGCTCGAACCCGAGTAGCCGGGCCCGCGTCGATTCCGCCGCATCTGCGGACGGATCGCGTCCAACAACGCCATCCCGACCGGCAGCGCCGTACCCGCGCCGGACGACCTCGAGCCCGCCGCCGATGCATTCGTCGCGGGCTGTACCGGACGCGCGGAATAGCCCGCTTCCGGCTCCGCCTCTCCCGTAGCACCCGAAAGCGCCACGGACCCGGCATCGGCCGCATCGAAAAACGCCTCCGCCGGTTCCTGCGTCGCCACGCCGCCCGAGCTCGCTTCGTCGGTTTGCCCGGTTCCCGCCCCCGAGGCCGCCGCATCCGAAGCCGCCGCAGCCGCGACAGCGGCGCTCGCTGCGGACGCAGCCCGAGCCGTCTCGCGCGCCGCCTCCCGCGCCGCTTGCGCCGCCGCCTGCTGCTCGCGGCGCGCCTGCTCCGCCGCCAGGCGCTGGGCCTCGCGCTCGGCGCGTCTCGCCTGCACCTCGGCCTCGCGCGCCGCCACCTCGGACGCCCGCTTGGCCCGCTCCGCCTCCACCGCCGCCTGCTCCTCGGCCAGCGCCACATACGCTGGGTCGTTCGCATCCAATGGTTTGCCCGGCACGATGCGGAATTTCGGACGCGGCTTTTCGCGGCTGTTCAAGAAAAACTGCCCGCGGTTGTTTTTCTCCACCCAGTAAAGATCACCCTCAAACTCCAGGAACACCGGCGCCTCGTTCTCGTTTTCTGGAATCGCAAAACCGCACTCCTTGAGCGCGCCATACAGATCGGTCTCGGGCTGCTCCCAGCGCTTGGCCAGGTAGTTGAGCGCCACCGCCTGCCCGGGTGTGTTCGCGTTCTTGCGCAGGTGCGGTTTGATCGCGTCAAAGAAAGTCGGCAGATCATCCTCGAACGTATCGAGGTTCGACCAATCCTCCGCGCCATTCGAAGCCTCGTCGGCCAGCGCCTCCTGATCATGGTCGCGATCCGTGTCGCGCAATTGGCGCAGCTCATCGGGGACGCCCGCCGCCGCGCCCGAGGCCGCGTCGGCTGCGGCGGACGACGAGTCGCCCGCGTGCTGTTTGTGGATGAACTCGGCGCGAAGTTTGTCCGCCTCCGCCTTGGCCGCAGCCGCCACGGCCGCCTCCAAAGTCCATTCTCGCTGGGTCGGCCTTTTGGCCAAGCCGTTAAACGCGAGCGGATTGTTAGGATCGGTGCGAAAATCGACGATATCCCACTCATCCTTGCCGAGCTGATTAAGATAGGACTCCAGCATCGTGGCGGAGGCGAAGCCTCCCTTGCCGCTGGTGATCACTTTGTATTCCCAAAGGGCCATATTTTGTAGGGTTTGCGTAAAAGCCCCTCACGCATCCCATATGCCCCCCTCATTGCCGAGCCCATTTTTCCGCGTTATTCTTCGAGACTGACTAAATTTTTGTCACACCCCGCCATTTGCGATAAATTGCCCGCGCCTTTACCCCTCTCTTACGTTTTTCCTCAATGACCCTACGCCCCCCCACTCTCGTCGCGGCGCTTCTTGGTTTGTCCGCTTTCGCCCCCGACCTCCGCGCCTCGGGCAGCTACCCGCCCAACCCGCCCCGCCTCGGTGGCGCCGCCCTCGCCAAAATCGACGCCCAAGCCTACAACTTGGGCAAAACCCTCTTTCTCCAGCGCCTCGCCCTGCCCGACGCCCCTCCGCCCGGCGCCGATCCCGCCGCCAATCGCCTCCGCCTCAAAGCCATCCAGGCCCGTCTGCCCGAACGCGTGAGAGGCGAGATCGATCTAGCCGCGCTCGCCCCCCGCCTCGACCACGCCCAAGTCGACGCCCTCCTCTATTACCTAGGCATTCGTTTCCGCATCGAGACCGCTCCCGCCCCCGCCGCCGAAAAACACGCCCCACGCCCACATGCCCCCCCCCCCCCCCCTACCCCACCAACACAACCCCGCCCACCCCCACCCCCCCCCCCCCCCCCAA
>JBBRHC010000320.1:0-4222 GCA_038223295.1 Opitutales bacterium | reverse complement strand
ATAATTACAAAAAGCAAGCTAAATATTTATTTATAGGCACTACAGAATTAAATTAAAATACGTGTGTTGGTAATTAACAACTTACGTAATTAAGACACCGGAAATTACGAAAAATGCCTTCCGAGCACCGAACTCGGGCTAAGCTGGGATTACAACCTCTGACCCCTCGCGCAGATAGTCGTGGCCGGCCCCAACGATATCGTCGCCGATCACCGTTTCGTGCTCGTCGCCCGCGACCTCCGCGAAGCCGACTTCCGCCTCCAACGCGGCAGCCCCGCCCTCGATAGCGGCACCATTGCGGTGCCCCGGCTCACCGACCACACCGGTAAAACCCGCCCCGTGGGCAAAGGCCGTGATCGCGGCGCCTACGAGCAGTGATCGTCCCGGCTGGCGTTGCCAAAAGAGCAAGTGCCGCGGCCACACCCTTCAACGTCTTGGCCTGGGCGAAAATTTTCCTGCCATTTCGTCGTTTACCCCCGCCGTGAAGCACGGGTTTCGACCTATTTTGCCGAGTGCTCATCGCCTGCCGCTCGACGGGGGAGTGCCAGACACGCGTAAACTCATTCACATAATTCCAATTCGCTTTCAAAGTGATTCTGATTGGCCGAGGACGGCCAACCCTACATCGGATGCTTCGTGTAGCTTTGGCCGTCCCCGGCCAATTTTTGATGATAGTCTCATTCTGATCGCGAAATAGAATAAATACGGCAGTGGGGCGGCGGACTACCGCACAAGGCGCCGTGCCGGATGGCGCTCGCGCAAGCCCCGACGGGCACCTGGCGCGTGCATGGAGCGGGTGACGCGGACGTGAGGCGGCCAACAGGTTGCGCAGGACGACCCGATACGACGGGTGTTTCCAGGGACTCAGCCCGGGTGAGCGGGTAGAAACACCCGCCTTGTCTGCGTCGCCGGAGCGAAGCGCGATGGATACCTCTCAATGTAAAAAAACAGAATTATTGATAATGAGACCTTATCTCAATTTAGATCTTGAACTGAGAATGTGTCTCAGCCTCATGGAGCCTGTTATGCTCAACCGTCGTTCCCCCCGTTCCCTTGTGAACCCCCAACTTTCCCGCGCTTTGCTCGGCTTAATGTCCGCCGCTCTGCCTGCGGCCTTGCTGGCGCAACCCGCGCCCGCCCCGCCCACCGCCGCGCCCGCCGCCACCCCTTCGGCCCGCGGCACCTACGCGTCGGAAGTCGTGACGCTCGATGCGCTGTCCATCGAGGCCGAAGCCGAGCACGACCACTTTATCCAAGGTCCCTTCCTGCCGGACGTCCAAGGCACGAAGATCAATGTCGGCAAGAAGACCACGATGCTGGACTTCGACTCGCTGCCCGACATCGCCAACAGCAACTACCGTCAGGCCCTCGCGCTCACCCCCGGCCTCTACGTGAGCGAGGAGTCCTCCCCGCTTCTCTCCATCGGCTACCGCGGCCTTCCACCCGGCCGCGTGCAATACACGCAGGTCCTCGCCGACGGCATCCCGATCCACGCCGACCAGTTCGGGTATCCGGAAGCCTACTACGTCCCGCCGCTCGATACCGTTGACCGCCTCGAATTCGTCCGCGGCGGCGCCGCGCTCATGTACGGCCCGCAGCCCGGCGGCGCGCTCAACTACGTCACCCACCGCCCGCGCACCGACCGACCGCTCTCCGGCGACACGGAAAACACCTTCGGCGACGACAGCACCTGGAACTCCTTCACCTACCTCGACGGCACCACCGGCCGCCTCGGCTACTACGGCTACTTCAACCACCGCGAGACCGACGGCTTCCGCTCGGCCAACAGCGACATCGACCTCGACGCCGGCTCGGTGAAGCTCGCCCTCGACGCCACCGGCCCGAGCCGTTTTTTCCTCTCGCTCGCCAGCTATCGCGAGAACCACGGCGAGCCCGGCGGCCTGAGCGCCGCCGCCTTCGCCGCCGACTCCCACGCGGCCACCCGCCTTTTTGACCGCTTCGAGCTCGAGCGCGACGCCGCCACCCTCACCTGGGAGCGCGACCTCGAGAACGGCCAGTTCGCCGCCCGTTTCTGGGCCGTCGACTACACCCGCTTCAGTCAACGTCAGCGCGGCGGCGGCTTCGGTACCCTGCCCACCGGCGCCACCGCCGGCACCACCGACATCGAGGAGCAAAAATTCCACAACTTCGGCACCGACCTCCGCCTCCGCCAGGATTGGGGCGGTGAAAACCGACACGTCTTCACCGTCGGCGCCCAGGCCTACTTCGCCGAGTCGCCCCGCATCGATTCGCGGGGCGCCGCGCCCGACGCCTCCGCCGGCACCGTGCAGCGCGACACCGACCGTCGCACCACTTACCTCCCCGTTTTCGCCGAAAATCTGTTCCGCTTCGGCAAGTTATCCGTCACCCCCGGCCTCCGTGTGGAAAACATCCGCCAGCGCGTGAAGGAGAACGTCAACCTCGCCAAGACCGCCGCGAGCCAGCCCCTCGGCCGCGGCGACGAGACCGAGACCGTGCCGCTGCTCGGCCTCGGCCTCGCCTACGACGTCGAGCCCAAGACCCAGCTCTACGCCAATTTCTCCGAAAGCTACCGCCCGGTGATCTTCACCCAGGCCGTGCCGACCAACACCGGCGTCACCGTCGCGAACGACCTGCAGGAGAGCAAGGCGCTCCAATATGAACTTGGCGCCCGCTCCGAGGCCGTGCGCGGTCTCGTGCTCGACGCCAGCTACTTCGTGCTCGATTTCGACAACCAGATCGGCACGACCGGTGGCGTCATCTCCAACACCGGCCGCACTTTGCACCACGGCCTCGAGGCCGCCGTTTCCTACGACGTCTTCACCCTGCTCGACGCGGACACCGGGCATAAGCTCGAGGTCTATGCCAACGCCTTGATCCTCGACGCCGAATACATCTCGGGCCCGAACGACGGCCGCGTGCCCCAATACGCGCCCGACCACCTCGTGCGCTCCGGCCTCATCTACTCCGCGCCCCGGGGCGCGGCCAAAGTCGCCCTGCTCGGCACCTTCGTGGACGAGGCTTTCGCGAACGACACCAACACCGCCCAGTTCCGCGTGCCCGCCCACATGGTCTGGGACCTCACCGCCGAGGCGCGCGTCCCCCGCACGCCCTTCACCGCGCTCGCCGGCGTGAGCAACCTGCTCGACGAGTCCTACTTCAGCCGCGTGACCAACGCCGGCATCGACCCGGGCGCGCCCCGCACCTTCTACGTCGGCCTCCGCGCGGAGTTCTGAGAGCTCTCGTTTTTAACCTCTTCCTGGCTTCTTGGTTTTCGCCCCGCCGCATTGGCCGAGCCGCGCGGGTGAACGGCCGAGAGGGGAAAAAAGGGACAGGTTCGATTCAGGAGCCCAACACAAAGGCCGCGCCCTCCACGCCGCGCTCCAAAACTGACGCGGACCCTAAAAGGTGGCACGCGTTGACCCCAACGCGTGGCGGCGTAGCCGCTCCGGACCAGCGCGTTGGGGGCAACGCGATCCACCGCGCGTGGGGCCGAATAAGGGGCCAGACCCGAATGGCGCTAAGTTAAGGCCATGTCCGTCTAGCTTTGTCTCCTGGATTTGGATACACGCGAGAGACGAAGGGGTTTGGTGAGAAGTTGACAGGCTTTGGGGCGTCGTTTGACCGCCCTGGGCTCGGATTGATCGGGTCGAAGAGGCGGCAAATCCGCGGCCAAGATGGCGAGTAGTGCGAGATAACGTCGGTTACACTCAGTCGGCGAAGCGTCGAGCAACAGGGGCGCCCACTGGCGCATGCCTGTGAGGGCCGCCTTGAACGAGATGCGACGCAGTGGCACGGCGTGGGCGCGAGCGGCATCTTGCATGACCGCGCAGACCAGATTGTGGGCGATTGCCTGCATCAGGATCTCGCGCTCGATCATCTTTGGGGTGCGGGTGCGCAGCACATCCAGCCCGAGGGTCGTCTTGATGTCGCGGAAGTTGCCCTCGATCTGCCAATGCAGGCGATACAACCCGAACAGGGCAGAGTCCGGATAAGCTTTTTCTTCAAGCAAAGTGGTGGCCGGCGCGACCTCTTCGGAGCGGAGCCAAGGCACCTCGACCCGGAAGCGCACCACCCATTTAGCTAACTCCTTGGGTAACTCTCGTCACAAGGATCGTGACCCGGTTTCCGGCAGCTGAGGCTTCGGCCAGGCTTGTTTGCCCGGCTCGCCCGGACGGCATCGGTACAGGCGCGCGACCACGTCCACCCCCTTGCGATGCAACAAGGCGATCAGGCCCCAACC
>JBBRHC010000319.1:0-4230 GCA_038223295.1 Opitutales bacterium | reverse complement strand
TCCCACTCCCGGCGGGCGGTCTTGATCTTCCTGACCTCCATTTCACGGTCGGTGATTCCCCGGCGGTGGCACTAAAAGCGGAGGCAGTGCGCATTGGCCAGGCGATGGCGGCGCGCACTCATCAACCCCGATCCTACAGCTTATTTGGCGACCCGTTCCCTCGAGTATTTCGCGGACCTGCCCGTTAGATAAATCCGACGCGTCAACGCCGTCCTCTCGATCACCACCAAACTCCCAAGTCACTCCACGCTTTTCCCCATGTCCACCTCCCGCCTTCACGCCCTCGTCCCGCCCGATTTCACGCGCAGCCCGTGCACCGGGCTTACCCGCACCCATTGGCTCGCGGCCGGCCTCTACATGGTAGAACAGATGTTAGCTGCGCTCCCGTCGATGGACGCGCCGCTACTCTTCACCAAGGTTCCGGGCAAGACCTACCCGCAGCCCGGGGAGGACGAGACCCGCACGCGCAGCGCCGAGTTCGAGGGCTTCGTCCGCTCGCTCAACCTCGTCGCACCGCTCCTCGCCGAAAACTCCGAGCTCACCATGCGAGGCATGCGCCTGCTCGACTACTACCACCGCGAACTCCTCTCGCTCATCCGCCACGACTCGCCCCGCCGCGTCCCGCTCCTCAGCTCGCTCGTCACCCAAGACCACGAGATGAGGCAGATGACCTGCGAGCTCGGCGGACTCTCCGTAATCCTTCTCCTGTATCCGCAACTATGGGACGTCCTCGCTCCCGCCGACCGCGATGCCCTTGCCGCGCTCCTCACCGACTACGCCCACGGCAACACCCACGCCCATAACTGGCGCTATTTTAACATCATGATGATGGTCTTTCTGCGCCACCACGGCTACCCGGTGGACGAACGACTCGCCCGAGCGCACCATGATGCCCTCCTCGCCCTCGACGCCGGTCAAGGCTGGTTCCGCGACAACCACTTCGACTACTACAACGTCTGGGTCTTCCACCTCTACGCGCCCATCTGGTGCCGTGCCTACGGCTATCAACACGAGCCCGAGATCGCCGCCCTCCTCGAGCGCCAGAGCCACGAGTTGATGCGCACCTACCCTTTCTTCTTCGCCCGCGACGGCCAGATGCTGATGTGGGGCCGCAGCATCGCCTACCGCACCGGGGCCATCTCGCCCATTCCCGTTTGCTACCTGTTCGACAACCCGCCGCCCCTCGACCCCGGCTGGGCCCGCCGCATCTGCTCGGGCAACCTGCTCCAGTTCTTCGAACGCGACGAGTTCCTCATGAACGGCGTGCCTTCCCTCGGTTTCTACGGCCACTTCGAGGCCGCCCTCCAAGGCTACAGCTGCTCCGCCAGCCCGATGTGGGGCCACCTGAACTTTCTCGCCATGTTCAGTCTCCCCGCCGATTCCCCGTTATGGACCGCGACGGAGAACGACGGCGAGTGGCAAACCCTCCCCGCCGACTCCGCCAGTGAGATCCATCTCGACGCCCCGGGCTTCCACGTCGTCAACCGCCCCCGCACCGGCCACACCGAACTGCTTTCCGGCAAGACCGAACCCGACGACCCCAACTACAACCGCCTCGCCTTCCACACCGCCTTCCTCTGGGAGAGCCTCGATCCCGCCATGGGCCTCCCCATGCACTACACGCGCCGCACCCATAGCCCCGTCACGGGCGAAGGCCAACGCATGCCCGTGAAAATGTATTGGGCTGGCGCCCGCGACGGCGTGCTCTACCGGCAGTTGATCATGAGCGCCGTGACGTTCGGCGCTCCCGCCGCGCTCGACCTCGCCGACATCTCCCTCCCCACCGGCACGCTGCGCGTTGACCGCCCGCGCCTCTACTTCGCCGGGGAACTCCGCCTCTGCCACTACGGCCTGCCCCACATCGGCGGGCAACCCGCCGTCGTCGAACGCCGCACCATCCGTGGATACTCCGCCATCACCGCGCGCATCCCCGGCCGCCAACTCGCCTTGGTCGCCCTCGCCGGCTGGGACGAGATCGGAGCCACCGTTCACAGCGGCTTCAACCCCGAGGCCCTCGAAAGCACCGTGCTCTGGGCCGAATGGCGCCACGCCGAAAACTTTCCGACCCTCAGCCCGCGCATCACGTTACTCCTCCACAAAACCGATGATGCCCCGTGGACCGACGACGAACTCTGCCCCGTCGCCTCGTTCGAGACCCAGCGCCTCGGCGACCTCGGGCTCCACGGGACCCGCGCCCGCCTCGTTGACGGCCGCGAATTCCGCATCGACTACACCGGCATCGAAGGCATCAAACAGGACTGATCTACCCGTGCTCCGATCGAGCTTCATTCGCTACCTCGTGTTTGATATTTGCCGATTAAAAAAACGATGAACACCGCGACGCGACCATTACTCCCGGGTTTCTATTCCGATCCGACCCTCTGCCGGTCGGGGCAAGATTATTACCTGGCGACCAGTTCCTTCGAGTATTTCCCGGGTGTGCCCATTTTCCATAGCCGCGATCTCATCACGTGGCGGCAGATCGGACACGTGCTCACCCGTGACTCGCAATTACCCCTCCAAAAGGCGTGGGTTTCCGACGGCATCTTCGCGCCCACGCTGCGCCACCATGACGGGCGGTTCTTCCTCATCACGACCAACATCAGCGCGCCCACCGCCGCAGGCTCTAAAAACTTCATCGTCCACGCCGCCGACCCGGCGGGGCCATGGTCCGACCCGCTTTGGATTGAGGGCCTGCGTGGCATCGATCCTGATTTGTTCTGGGAGGCCGACGGCACCTGCTACGTGCAGTGGTCATGGCACCCGCCCGGTGAGCCGGTCACCGGCATCTGCATCGGCCAAGCGGCCATCAATCCACTGGCGGGGCGATTGCTCGAAGCGCCCCGCGTGCTCTGGCGTGGCACGGGCGGGCTGGGGCCGGAGGGGCCGCATCTGTTCCACCGCGACGGCTGGTATTACCTGTGCATCGCCGAGGGCGGCACCGAATACGGTCATATGCAGACGATCGCCCGCAGCCGCTCCGTGCGCGGGCCGTTCGAGGGTTGCCCGCGCAACCCCGTGCTCACGCACCGCAGCTCCGCCAGCGCGATTCAGGCCGTGGGGCATGCGGACCTCGTTCAAACCCCGGACGGCGAGTGGTGGGGCGTGGCCCATGGCATCCGCCCGCAAGGCTACCAAAAACCAGGGTGCCTACTGCTTGGTCGGCGCGCGCCGCCGCGAAGGGGTCACCCGGCTATTCACCCGCCGCCTGATCAACAGCTTGGTCCTGGAACAGGAGGGCGCGATAATCACCAATGTCGAAACCGTGCTCGAGTTCGTTATCGACTCCGAGCCGTTGTGCTACCGATTGGGCACACTCGGTGCCGCCGGTGAAATGACGGAATTAACGCGCATCGAGGCCAAATTCCTCTCCACCGAAATTACCGGCCGCTTCACCGGCGTTTATTTCGCTTTGCACGCGCTGGGCGCCGCAAGCTTGGAGTGCCAGCACTTCGAGGTTTCCTGAACGAAACTTCCTACGAGTAGCTTGTCCCACGATAAAGTTCGCAGTGCAGTCGAACCGGATCGATTTACGCACACTGAAAAGACTGCGCGGTCTGCGTAAACGCGCTCTGGCCTGACACGGGGGGAATTTTTATTTCCGTTAAAATATTAAAACTCTGCGGGGCTGGCTGACGGGGCATTGGTCGGAGATTTCTGGATGGCTGGCGAGCCTTTTTTCTTCTGCGGGCCGTGCCCGTGCCGGCGCACCCCGATTTTTTTGCTCTGGAGCGCAAGGCCCGGCTGGCCTCGGAGCGTCGCGGAGAGGCCTGCGCGGGCCTGGAGCGGAAGAGCCAAAAAATCGGACCGAAGATGGGGGGGGGGGTTGTCATGCGGCCTCCTTCATCTCCTCCAGGACGACCTCGGGTCTCCGGTCCGTGACGTAGACTTGCGCCGGGGTTTGGTTGCCCAGGTTTTGATGCGGACGCCACGTGTTGTAGCGTTCCATCCATTCCTCTACCCCGACTTCCAGATCTCCGATGTTCGCGTAGCCTTTGAGGTAAATATCCTCGTATTTCAGACTCCTCCAGAGACGTTCGATGAATACGTTGTCCATCCACCGCCCCTTCCCATCCATGCTCACCCGGATCCCCAGGCCCTCCAATCTCCCGGTCCATTCGGGCGAGGTAAAGTGGCTTCCTGGCTCGGTATTGAAGATTTCTGGGAGGCCCTGGCTTTTCGCCACAGCGGCCCCCAGAGCCCTCTCCGTCAGCCGGGAGTCCATCGTAT
>JBBRHC010000318.1:0-4237 GCA_038223295.1 Opitutales bacterium | reverse complement strand
ATCGAGCTGCAGGAGGGCGCGACCATCGCGCAGGAGGCGTATCTCTGCGCCGGCACGCATGACTTTGCCCTGGATAGCCTGCCGCTCCAGACCGCGCCCATCGTGGTGGGACGCGGGGCCTTCGTGGGGGCGCGCGCGTTTGTGCTGCCCGGGGTCACGCTCGGAGCGCGCTGCATCGTGGGCGCGATGGCGGTGGTGACGCGGGACGTCCCGCCAGGCGCGACGGTGGCGGGCAACCCGGCGCGGATGCGAGAACGGGCGGCGACGCCGGCGGCCGGGGTGGCTTAGCCTCCCTCGCGCGCGCGGGCGAGGCCGCGGGGCGGGCGGGCGCTAGCGGGTAAGCTTGCGGTATTTGATGCGGTGGGGGCGGTCGGCGTCCTTGCCCTTGCGCTTGCGGAAATCCTCCAGGTAGTCGCTGTAGTTGCCGTTGTAATACACGACCTGGCTGTCGCCCTCGAAGGCGAGGATGTGCGTGGCCACGCGGTCGAGGAACCAGCGGTCGTGGCTCACCACCACGGCGCAGCCGGCGAATCCCTCCAGGCCTTCCTCCAGGGCGCGGATGGAGTTCACGTCGAGGTCGTTGGTGGGCTCGTCGAGGAGGAGGAGATTGGCCCCGCTTTTCAGGATGCGGGCGAGGTGGACGCGGTTGCGCTCGCCGCCGGAGAGCACGCCGACCTTCTTGGACTGATCGGCGCCGGTGAAGCCGAACTGGGCGCAGTAGGCGCGGGCGTTGAGCTCGCGGCCGGGCATGCGGATGATCTCCTCGCCGCCGCTGATGGCCTCGTAGATGGTCTGGGTGTCGGGGAGGGAATCGCGCGACTGGTCAACGTGGGCGAGGACGACGGTGTCGCCGACGCGCAGCGTGCCGGCGTCGGGTTTTTCCGCGCCGGTGACGAGGCGGAAGAGGGTAGTCTTGCCCGCGCCGTTGGGGCCGATGACGCCGACGATGCCGCCGGGCGGGAGGGCGAAGGTGAGATTCTCGAAGAGGAGTTTTTCACCGTAGGCCTTGGACACGCACTTGAGCTCGACCACGAGCTGGCCGAGGCGCGGGCCTTTGGGCAGGATGAGCTCGAATTCGCGCTCCTGCTCGGCGGTGGTGGAGGTGTTGACCATCTTTTCGTAGGCGCTGATGCGGGCCTGGGATTTGGCGTGGCGGGCCTTGGCACCCTGGCGGATCCACTCGAGTTCGCGGACCATGGCTTTCTGGCGTTTGTCCTCGGTGCGTTGCTCGGTGGCGAGGCGGGCGCTCTTTTGCTCCAGCCATCCGGAGTAGTTGCCCTTCCAGGGGATGCCGTGGCCGTGGGCGAGCTCGAGGATCCACTGGGCGACGTTGTCGAGGAAGTAGCGATCGTGGGTGACGGCGATGACGGTGCCTTCATAGCGCGCGAGGTGTTGTTCCAGCCAGTGGACGGACTCGGCGTCGAGATGGTTGGTGGGCTCGTCGAGCAGGAGGATGGCGGGCTTTTGGAGAAGGAGGCGGGCGAGTGCGACGCGGCGGCGCTCGCCACCGGAAAGCGTATCCACGCCCGCGTCGCCGGCAGGGCAACGAAGGGCGTCCATGGCCATCTCGACCTGGGAGGCGACGTCCCAGGCGCCGAGACGCTCGATCTCTTCCTGGAGCTTGGCCTGCCGGTCGCCGATGGCGTCGCGAGCGGCGTCGGTATCGGCGGTGGCAAGGTCGTCCCACGAGGCATCGTAGGCGGCGGTGAGATCGGTGAGATGTTTCACGCCCTCCTCGACGCAGGCGCGAACGGTGGCGCCGACGGTGAGGCGGGGCTCCTGCTCGAGGAGACCGACCGCGTAGCCGGGCTCGAAGTGCAGGTGGCCATCGATCTCCTTGTCTCGGCCTGCGAGGATGCGCAGGAGGGAGGATTTGCCGGAGCCGTTGAGGCCGAGGACGCCGATTTTCGCGCCGTAGTAAAAGGAGAGGGAGATATCGCGGAGGATCTCCTTGCGCTCGATTTTCTTCGAGACGCGCATCATCGAAAAAATGATCTTGGGTTCGTCGGGCTTGGCCATGGCGGGTGCGAGGGGCCTCGTCAGAGGTGGAAAAGTGGTGCCCCCACGGGGAATCGAACCCCGCTTTGAAGAATGAGAATCTCCTGTCCTAACCGATAGACGATGGGGGCGGACCCAAAAGGAAGGCGGACGATTGGGGTTCAGGCGGGTGCGTCAAGCCCTTGTTTGTGAGAAAAAACAAGGGCGGCCGGGTTTGGCCCGAGCTCGGTTCGCGGCGCGGGGGCGCGGCGCAGGGGGAGGGCGTGGGCGGCGCGGATGAGAGCGTCGGCGATCACGATGGAGCGCACGGGTTTGCTGGTGTAATCATCCATGCCGGCCTCCAGACAGATTTCGCGGTCGCCGGCCAGGGCGTTGGCGGTCATGGCGACGATCCAAGGGCGCAGGGGCGTGGCGTAGCCGGCCCGCAGGCGGCGGGCGGTTTCCAGGCCATCCATGACGGGCATCTGGACGTCGAGGAGGATGACGTCGAAGGGTTGGCGGGCGACGGCGGCCAGTGCCTCGACGCCGTTGGTCGCGAATTCGGGGGCATAGCCCATTTTTTGCAGCAGGAGGTGGGCGACGCGCTGGTTCACCGGGTTGTCCTCGACGAGGAGGATGCGCAGGGGGTGGTTTTGCGCGAGGGTGGCGTCGATGGGGGCGCGGGTGGAGGCGGCGGCGGAGGGCGGGGCGAGGTCGGGGGCGGGGTGGAGGGGAATCTCGAATTGAAAATCGGAGCCCTGGCCGGGGGCGGTCTCGACCCAGATGCGGCCGCGCATGAGCTCGATGAGGCGTTGGGTGATGGCGAGGCCGAGGCCGGTGCCACCGTATTTGCGGGTAGTGGAGGCGTCGATCTGGCTGAAGGCCTGAAAGAGGCGGTCGAGGCGGTCGGCGGGGATGCCGATACCGGTGTCGCGCACGGAGAGGTGGAGCAGGGGGGCGCCGTCGGGGGCGGCGCGGCGGGAGGCGACGACGGCGACCTCGCCTTTCTCGGTGAATTTAACCGCGTTGGAAACGAGGTTGACGACGATCTGGCGCAGGCGGGTGACATCGCCGAGGATGCGGGCGGGCAGGTCGGGGTGGATGTGGCAGCCGAGGCGGAGTTTGCGGGCGTGGGCGGGGGCGGAGGTGATGTCGATGGCGGTGCGGAGGCAATCGGCGAGGTCGAGGGGGGCGTGCTCGAGCTCGAACTGGCCGTGCTCGAGTTTGGAGAAATCGAGGATCTCGTTGAGCACGGCGAGGAGCGCGTCGCCGCTGGTGCGGATGGTGTCGGTGAACTCGCGCTGGACGGGGTCGAGTGGGGTGCTGTGCAGGAGCTCCGCCATGCCGATGACGGCGTTCAGGGGGGTGCGAATCTCGTGGCTCATGTTGGCCAGGAACTCGGCTTTGGCGCGGTTGGCGGCCTCGGCGGCGCGGAGGGCGAGTTCGAGGGCGGTCTTGGCCTCGTTGAGCTCGGAGGTGCGGGTGAGGACGCGGCTTTCCAGGTGGGCGACGAAGGCATGGTTCTCGCTGGCGAGCTGCCATTTACGGCAGAGGGAGAGGGCGAGTTGTTGAACTTCGGAGGGATCGAAGGGTTTTTTGAGGATGAGGAGGCCGTCGCTGTCGGGAAAGAGGCGGGCGATGTCGGGGAGGGAGTGGTCGGAGTAGGCGGTGCAGAGGACGATTTGCAGTTCGGGGTCGGCGTCGCGGAGGCGACGGGCGGTCTCGACGCCGTCGATGCCGGGGGGCATGCGGACGTCGAGAAAGACGAGGGCGTAGGGGCGGCCTTCCCGGCGGGAGGCGACGGCGGCGGCGACGGCTTCCTCGCCTTGGAGAACGAAGGCGAGGTCGAAGGCGATGCCCGAGGGGCCGGGGACAATGAGCTCGGGGGCGAAGCTGGCGTCGAGGCCGGCGAAGGGGGCGCGGGAGGCGCCGTCGGGCGCGAGGATCTTGCGGTAGTCCTCGTGGATGGCCGGAAGATCGTCGGCGATGAGGATACGGCGGTGGTCAGGCATTAGTTTCGAGCGTGGGAGGTTGGGCACGGCAGCACGAGGGTGAAGGTGGCGCCCCGGCCGACGCCTGCGCTGTCCACCGCGAGACTGCCGCCGAGAAGCCGGGCGGTATTGGCGGCGTTGTGCAAGCCGAAGCCGTGGCCGCCGGCTTTGGTGGTGAAGCCGTAGTTGAAGATGGAGAGAAGTTGTTCGCGGGGGATGCCCACGCCGTTGTCGCTGATGGCGAGGGCGAAGGCGGGGCCGGGGGCGGG
>JBBRHC010000317.1:0-4244 GCA_038223295.1 Opitutales bacterium | reverse complement strand
TCGGCGGCGCGGGCGGTGGCGAGCTGGGCGGTGCGGCGGGTCTCGTCGGCCAGGGCGCGGGATAGCGCGGCGGAGAGCGCGGGGGCGTCGGTGAACTGGTCGGCGAGGTGGTGGGGCGCGGCGGCGGGGTTCCAGGTGGCGAGGGCGTGGGCGTGGTCGGCGGCGAGGCGGACGGAGTCGGCGGCGAGGCGGGCCTGGTTCGCGAGCAGGGTGGCGTGGGCCTTGTCGGCGGCGGTGAGTTCGCGTTGGGCGGATTTGAGGTCGGCCTCGGTGGTGGCGACGTCGTGGCGGAGGGCGGCGAGGGCGTCGGAGGGGAGGTGCCCGGCGGCGGCGAGGTAGGGGTGGTCGAGGGCGCCGCAGAGCGGGCACGGGGCGTGCGGGAGGAGGGCGTCGCGGTGGTTTTCGAGGGACTGGACGCGCTCGGCGAAATTCAGGGCGGCGCGGCGGGCGGCGAGCAGTTGGGTGGCCGCATCGAGGCGCTGCTGGAGGGTGTGGGAAGCGGAGGCGGCAAGGGCGAGGGAGGTGGCGGTGGTATCCGTTTCTTGGTGACGGGCGGCGAGGTCGGCGGCGAGGGCGCGGAGGCGGGTGGCGTCGGCGGAGAGTTTTTCGAGGGCGAGGCGGAGGTCGCGGGCGGCGTCGCGGCGGGTTTCGAGGTCGGGGAGGGGGAGCTGGTCGGAGGCGGTGGCGAGGGCGAGGCGGGCGGCGGTGAAGGCGTCGGCGGCGGAGGCGAGGTCGCGTTGGAGCGGGGGGAGTTTATCCTGGAGCGCGGTGACGGCGGCGGAGAGCGTGGCGACCTCGTGGCGGCGCTGGGCGAGAGTCTGCCCGGCCTCGGTGGCGGAGGAGGCGGCGGCGGACCAACGGGCGCAGGCGGCGCGGAGGTCGGGAAGCTGGGCGGGCAGCGTGGCGTCGGTCGCGTGGCGGGTCAGCCAGGCGCGGGCGGATTCGTGGGCCTCGGCGAGGGCGCGGAGGGCGGCGTCTTCGCGGGCGAGCGAGGCGGTGAGGGCGGCGGCGGATTTATCGGCGGCGGTGTGCTGGCCGGCGACCTGGCGGAGGGTTTCGCGGGCGGTGGCGAGGTCGGTGTCGAGTCGCGTGACTTCGCGCCACAGGTCGGCGAGTTGGACGTGGACGACCTCCCCGGCGGCGAGGGCGGATCGGGCCTCGGCGGCGGCGGCGGTGGCGGTGGCGAGGCGGGCGGCGAGGTCGGGCAGGGTGTTGGCGAGGGCGTGGAGGGCGGCGGCGTCCTTGGACTGGTCGGCGGCGAGGCGGACGAGGGTGGAGAGGTCGGGGACGAAGGGGAGTGCCTGCTCGTGGGCGGCGAGTCGGGCGAGGGCGGGGGCGAAGTCGGCGTGGTTGTTTTGGTGGGCGAGCTGCTCGGCGGCGAGGAGACGGGCGTCGGCGTCGATTTCGAGGTGGCGGCGGGCGGCGGCGAGGCGGTCGGCGAGGGCGCGGAGGCGAGAGGCGATCCCGGCCAGGCGGCCGGTGTGGTCGGCGAGGGTGGTCTCGTGGGCGAGGCGGGTGGCGGGGTCGAGGATGGGGACGGCCTGGTGGTCGTGGAGGAGGGCGGCGTGGGTATCCCGGGCCTCGGTGCAGAGGCGGTAGGCGTGTTGGGAGATGTCGCGGTAGACGGCGGTGCCGGTGACTTCCTGGAGGAGCTCGGTGCGCTCGCGGGGGCCGGCCTGGAGGAAGGCGGCGAAGTCGCCCTGGGCGAGGAGGACGGAGCGGAGGAAACGGTCGTAGTCGAGGCCGGTGAGTTCGAGGATGCGGGCGTCGGCGTCCTTGATGCTTTCGGCGATGATGGCCTCGGAGGGCAGGGCGATGACGCGGCGTCTGGCGGGCTGGAGTTTGCCGTCGGGTTTTTTGCGGGCGCGCTGGAGTTGCCAGACGCCGCGGTAGACGCCGGAGGCGCAGGTGAACTCGACCTCGGCGGAGCATTCGCCGGTGTGGCGGCTCATGACGGCGTCGGGGCTGGGGTCTTTGCCGTAGCGGGCGACGCGGCCGTAGAGGGCGAGGGTGATGGCGTCGAGGAGGGTGGTCTTGCCCGCGCCGGTGGGGCCGGTGATGGCGAAGAGGCCGGCGTCGGAGAGCGGGGGGCGGGTGAAATCGACGGCGTGGTCGCCGCGCAGGGAGTTGAGGTTGGTGAGACGGAGGCGGAGGATTTTCATGCGGAGGCCTCCGGGGTGGCGGGCGCGGGCGGCGTGGGCTGCGCGGCCTTCGCGGCCTTCGCGGCGGTCGTGGCGGGCGAGGCGGGCGAGGTCGTTGTGGTGGTGTCCTGGATACGGCTGAGCAGGTGGTCGAAGGTGAGGGCGAGGGCGCGGCCCTCGTCGGAGGCGGGGTCGATGGCGGCGTCGAGGAGGCGGGCGGTGAAGACCTGCTCGGGGGTGAGGTCGACGAGGGAGGGGGCGGGCTCGGGCGCGGATGCGTCGGCGGCGGGATCGGCGGCGGCGAGGGGGGTGAGGAGTTTGAGGACGCGGAGGTGGAGGCCGTGGGCGGCTTCGCGGACCTGGCGGTCGAGGTCGGGGTGGGCGCGTCCGTCGGTGACGGTCAACTCGATCCAGGGCGGGAAGGGCGCTTCGGGGGCGGCTTGGTGGCGGGCGAGCTCGAGGGCGAGCGTGGCGGCGGTGGCGGTTAGCCGAAGGAGCGGGCGGAAGGTCGGGACGGGGATGGCGTGGTGGCTGAGGGCGCCGTCGGCGATGTCGATGACGCGGATCTCCTTGGCTAGATCGGCCTCGGCGAAACTGAGCGGGAGCGGGGAGCCGGAGTAGCGCACGTGGTCGCGGCCACCGACGCTTTGGGGGCGGTGGATGTGGCCGAGGGCGGTGTAGGCGAAGCCCTCGAAGCAGGCGGCGTCGATGGCGCCCAGGTTGCCAATGTGGATGGAGCGTTCGCTGGCGCTGAGCTGGCTGCCGACGGCGGTGAGGTGGCCGGTGGCGATGAGCGGGAGATCGGCGTGGAGGGCGCGGGCGGCGGCGTGGAGGGCGCGGTAGTGTTGATGAATGCCGGTGCGGAGGGCGGCGGCGATCTCGTCGGGCGACTGGCCGGGGGAGGCGTTGCGCAGGTCGCGTTCGCGGAGGAAGGGCATGGCGCAGACGATGGCCTCGGGGTAGGCGAGGAGGGCGCCGGCGGGGTCGGCGAGGGGCGAGGCGATGACGCGGATATCGAGGGCGGCGAGGATCTCGCGCGGGGCGTGGAGGGTGGCGGGGGAATCGTGGTTGCCGCCGAGGATGAGGGTGCGGCAGCGGATGGTGGCGGCGAGGCGGGCAAGGAAGCGGTAGTAGAGCTGGAGGGCTTCCTGGGGCGGGGTGGCGCCGTCGAAAATGTCGCCGGCGACGAGGAGGAGATCGGGGCGGAGGTTGGCGAGCCGGGCCAGGAGCCAGTCGAGGAAGGCGGCGTGCTCGGCGTGGCGGTCCTGCTCGATGAGGCGGGCGCCGAGGTGCCAGTCGGCGGTGTGGATGAGGCGGAGCATCGGGGGAACGGAAGGCGCGGAGGCGAGGGGAAGCGGGGGGAGTGGGGAGCGGTAGGAGAAGGGGGAGCAGGGGGAATCGTCGGGAAATTGAACTTACGTTCAATCCTACGAAGAGGAAGGCGGGGGCGGCGGGCTGTAGGCGGATGGCGGGGTGCGGCGACCCCGCCCTACACGGGGAAGGAGCCGGTCGAGAAGCGACAGATAAACATCGTCTCCCGGCGTGGCCATTCGCGGACCAGACGCCGCGCCGTCGTGCGGTCGCAGCCCGGCGCGCCCTGATTGGCGACGACTTGGCGCAGAGCGCGGCGAGGGTTGGTGCGGGTGATGAAGCGCTCCATAAAGAGGGTGGTGGCGTCAGCGTCGGCCAAGGGAGGGAGTTTAGAAAATGGTGGATGGGATGACATGCCCGCAGCAGGGCAAAAAACACCCGTGGCGCGACGGAACGGCGGTCCGCGGATCCCCGAGCCATCGCCCTGGCCGTGATCCTCGCTCTGACTTGCGTAATCCCCCCACCAAGCTCGTCACCTTGAGGTGCCGAGCAGGAAGGAGCAGCGCCTTTCGGCTGAGCGTCACCAATGCCTTTCGGCTGAGGGGGGGGGTCGGACCTGCCGAGCAATCCAGCAAGCTCGCGCTTTGGTCTGTAAGCGTCCGGGCAACGACCCCGCGCAGAGGCAAGGCCTATGACCAACGGGTATGTCGTAATGGTGACTATGACGACATAGCCGATGGTCATCACCGATAACCAATACGAAGCGGGATCAGTGAGTGGCTACGAGTTCGA
>JBBRHC010000316.1:0-4272 GCA_038223295.1 Opitutales bacterium | reverse complement strand
GGTGCCCCTTTTTATCAAAGAGGGCGAAGTGATCAAAGTCTCCACCGCCGACGGATCCTACATGGGCCGCGCCTGAGACCGCCGCCTTTTTCCAAGCCTTTTTCAAGCCGCGCTTTTAACCCCAAATCCGAAGTGGATCGCCGCGATCTGGCGCAATCTGCTGGTCATCTGCTCGTTTGTTCACCCGCTCAATGCACTATTTAGTGCACCGCGGGATTCACGAACGACCATCTGATCCAGCTTCTTGCGCCATCTCATCGGCTCCCACTCCGGATTTCGGGTTTATAGCTCTTGCTCCAATCCCCGATCCCTGAAATCCAAACTCATACCGCCTCTCATCCTGTAACTTTTAACGGCCACTGGGACACCCCCGAAATCCAAGGCGCTCCGCAAACGACCTTCGCCCGCGCGACCGAGACCGCCGCCGCCTGGCTCGTGCCCGCCGCCGGTTACGGCTCTTGGCCCCGTCGTTACCCTGCCCGGCTCGCCCGCTCCCGATATGCGCGGGGAGAATAGCCCATGACGCGCCGAAAACAGCGCGTAAAATAAAACGCGTCCTCGTAGCCAACCTCCGTCGCGATCGTGGCCACCGGCGCGTCGCTGGTCGCGAGACGCTGGCAGGCGCGTTGCACGCGGAGGCGTTGCAGGTAGTCGATGGCGGAGCAGCCGGTCAGACGGCGAAAAAGTTGCGCGAAACGCGGCACCGAGAGCCCCGCCTCCGCCGCCAGTTCGTCCAGCCGATGCGGCTGCGCCAGAACGCCGCGCAGGCGCTGCCGCACCGCCGCCACGCCCTCCAACGCCGAGCGCGCCGGACCCGCCTCCGCCGCCAGCCGCGCGAGCACCGCCAGCGCGCCGCGCAGGGCGGCCGCCGCCTCCACCTGGCGGCGCTCGTCGTAGCCGTTTTCCAGAATCGCATAGACTTGGTCGAGTCGCGCTTCGTCCACCCGGCCCGCCGGCAGGCGCAGCAGCTCGGGCCCGCCGTCGCGCCAGCCGGCGTGGCGCATCCACGCCTCCGCCTCGGCCCCGGCGAAGTGCGCGTAGGTCAGCGTCCAGGGCTCCTCCGCCTCCGCTCCGTAGGCGTGCGCGGCGCCGGCCGGCAGCCAGACGACGTCGCCCGCGCGCACCGGCTGGGCGGGCGCCGCGTCCGCCCCGCCGCGCACCCAGCCGCGCCCGCGCAGGCAGGCGAAAACCAGATGCGTGGCCGCGCCGAGCGGCCGCTCCACGCGGTGCCCGGCCGCCGTCGGAAAATGCCCCGCGTCCGTCACACGTAGCCCGGCGAGCAGGGGGTGGCGGGCCGCCGCGCGGAGCGTCCGCTCCGGCAGCACGACGAAATGCTCGTGCGCAAAGCCGTGCGAACGGGTTATCGGATCCTCCAGCTTTTTTCTCGGGGCGTCCATGTCAGGGAGTTCTTCGGCGTGTTAGGATCATGCAGTCCCCTCCCACCTCGCATGTCCACCCCCGTCGTCCCCGTCACCGTCCGCCGCGAAGCCCTCACGCTTCCCACCTACCTGCCCGCCGCCCCCGACCGCAACCCGATGTTCCTCGAGAAACGGGTTTACCAGGGCTCCAGCGGACGCGTTTACCCGCTGCCTTTCATCGACCGCATCGCGGAGCAGGCCGTCCCGCACGACTGGGACGCCATCCACCTGGAAAACGAGTTTCTCTCCCTCCTCATCCTTCCCGAGATCGGCGGGCGCATCCACCGGCTGATCGACAAGACCAACGGCTACGACGTCCTCTACCACCAGCCCGTCATCAAGCCCGCCCTCGTCGGCCTCGCCGGCCCCTGGATGAGCGGCGGCATCGAGTTCAACTGGCCGCAACACCACCGGCCCTCGACCTTCATGCCCGCCGTCGCCGAGATCGAGCACGGCGCCGACGGCTCCGTCACGGTGTGGCTCTCGGAGCACGATCCCATGGCGCGCATGAAGGGCATGCACGGCGTCTGCCTGCGCCCCGGCCGCGCCGTGCTCGAGCTGCGCGCCCGCGTCTATAACCGCACCCCCGACGCGCAAACCTTCCTCTGGTGGGCCAATGTCGCGACCGAGGTCAACGAGCACTATCAGTCGTTTTTCCCCGCCGATGCCACCTTCGTGGCCGACCACGCCAAGCGCGCCATGAGCACCTTCCCGCGCTGCTCCGACCGCTACTACGGCGTGGACTACGCCGGCCGCGCGCGCGATGGCGTGCCGCCCGCCGAGCACCCGCGCCAGTTCCCGCCCACCGGCGACTACGCCGCCAACGACCTCGCCTGGTATGCCAACATCCCCGTGCCCACGTCCTACATGTGCATGGGCACGCGCGAGGACTTTTTCGGCGGCTACGACCACGCCGCGCAGGCGGGCATCGTCCACCTCGCCGACCACCACATCTCGCCCGGCAAGAAGCAGTGGACGTGGGGCAACCACGAGTTCGGCTACGCGTGGGATCGCAACCTCACCGATGCCGACGCGCGCGGCGTTTTTCGCCCTTACATCGAGCTGATGGCCGGCGTTTACACCGACAACCAGCCCGACTTTTCCCACCTCCAGCCCGGCGAAACCCGCACCTGGACGCAGCGTTGGTATCCCATTCGCGCCATCGGCCCGGCCGACCAGGCCAACGCCGACCTCGCCGTCAGCCTGCGCGTGCGCGGCGCCACCGTCCGCCTCGGCGTCTCCGCCACCGCCGCCTTCCCCGGCGCCACCGTCGCGCTCACCCTCCGCCCCGGCGCAAAGGCGAAAACCCTCGCCACCTTCACCCGCGACCTCTCGCCCGCCGCTCCCTTCGTCGAGGAGGTCCGCCTGCCCTCCGCCCGCCGCCTCGACGAGCTCGTGCTCACCGTCACCGACGCCGCCGGCGCCGTGCTCCTCCGCCACGCCCCGGCCGCCTCCGCCGTCGCGCCCACGCCCGAAAAACTCGCCGAGCTCGCCGCCACCGAGCCGCCCGCGCCCGCCGCCGTCGCCAGCGCCGACGAGCTCTACTTTACCGGTCAACACCTGGAGCAATATCGCCACGCCACCCGCTGCCCCACGCTTTACTGGCGCGAGGCCCTGCGCCGCGACCCGGGCGACGCCCGCTGCAATCTCGCCCTCGGTCGCTGGCACCTGCGCCGCGGCGAGTTTGCCCCCGCCGAGACCCACCTCCGCGCCAGCCTCGCCCGCCAGACCCGGCGCAATCCCAACCCGGCCGACGGCGAGGCGCTTTACCAGCTCGGCCGCGTCCTGCGTTTCCTCGGCCGCGACGACGAGGCGACGGATGCCTTTGCCAAAGCCGCCTGGAACCAGGCCTGGGCCGCCGCCGCCCACCTCGCCCTCGCCGAGCTCGACGCCACCCGCGACCGCTGGCCCGCCGCGCTCGATCACCTCGAACGCTGCCTGCGCCTCGACGCCGATCACCTCCGCGCCCGCGCCCTGCAAATCCTCGGCCTCCGTCGCCTCGACCGCGCCGCCGAGGCCGCGCCCCTCCTCGCCGACGCCCGCGCCCTCGATCCGCTCGACCCCTGGCTGCGCCACCTCGCCGGCCAGCCCTGGGCGGGCGACACCCAGATCCGTCTCGACCTCGCCCACGATCTCGCCCGCGCCGGCCAATGGACCGGAGCCCTCACCCTCCTCGCCGACGCCACCCCCGAGCCCGCCTCCGGCACCGCCCCGCTCGTCGCCTACACCCGCGCCTGGCTGCTGGACCGCGCCGGCGATACGCCCGCCGCCCGCACCGCCCGCCGCGCCGCCGCCGAGGCCGCGCCCGACTATTGTTTCCCCGCGCGCCTGGAAGAAATCGGCGTCCTCGAAGCCGCCATCGCCGCCGATCCGCGCGACGCCCGCGCGCCCTTTTACCTCGGCCACCTGCTCTATGATCGCCGCCGCCACCGCGAGGCCCTCGCCCACTGGGAGACCGCCGTCCGCCTCGCACCCGCCAACGCCGTCGCCTGGCGATGCCTCGGCATCGGCTGTTTCAACATCCTTAAAAAACCCGCCCGCGCCCGCGCCGCCTACGAGCAAGCCGTCGCCGCCGCGCCGGCCGACGCCCGCCTCCTCTTCGAGCGCGACCAGCTCTGGAAACGCCTCGGCGTCGCCCCCGCCCGCCGCCTGCGCGCCCTCGTGGCCCGCCCCGAGCTGGTGGCCCGGCGCGACGATCTCACGGTCGAGATCTGCGCGCTCCACAACCAGACCGGCCACCCCGAGGCCGCCGCCACCCTGCTTGCCGCGCGCCGCTTCCAGCCCTGGGAAGGCGGGGAAGGGCTCGCCCTCGGCCAGCACACCCGCACCCGGCTGAACCTCGGTCGCGCCGCCC
>JBBRHC010000315.1:0-4289 GCA_038223295.1 Opitutales bacterium | reverse complement strand
AAGAAGATCTTGGGGCTGCGCGAGCTGCTGGGGGTGGTGCCGCGGGAGCTGTTGGAGGAGGCGTGCCGGGCGGGGCGGGTGGCGGGGCTGGCGGGCTTTGGCGAGAAGACGCAGGCGAAGCTGCTGGAGGGGCTGGCGAATCGGGTGGCCTACGGAAAACGGCATCGGTGGTGGGATGCGCGGGCGGTGGCGGAGCCCATCGTAGAGGGGCTGCGGGCGCTGCCGGCGGTGCGGCGGGCGGAGGCGGCGGGATCGCTGCGTCGGAATTTGGAGACGGTGGGCGACCTGGATTTTATCGTGGCGGCGGGGGCGGGGGACGCGGCGGAGATCACGGCGTGGTTTTGCGCGCAGGCGGGGGTGAAGGAGGTGACGGCGCGCGGGGAGACGAAGGCGAGCGTGCGCTTCGAGAGCGGTTTGCAGGCGGATCTGCGTATCGTGCCGGAGGCGCAGTTCGCGTTCGCGTTGCACCACTTCACGGGCTCGAAGGACCACAATGTGGCCATGCGTCAACGGGCGCTGGCGCGGGGATTGTCGTTGTCGGAATGGGGGCTGGTGCCGGACGCGGGGGAGGGCACGGCGAAGGAAAAAGCGGAGCGCGGGCTGAGCCTGGCGGCGGCGACGGAGGCGGGGATTTTCGCGCATCTCGGGTTGGCGTGGGTGACGCCGGAGCTGCGGGAGGGGCTGGGGTAAATCGAGGCGGCGGAGTGGGCGGCGGAAGCGTCCGCAAGCGGACGGCCCACGGGGCGGGCGGGTGGCTTGCCGCGTCTGGTCGAGCCGGTCGATTTGCGCGGGGCGTTTCATAATCACACGACGGAGTCGGATGGGAAAAACACGCTGGCGGAAATGGCGGCGGCGGCGGAGGCGCTCGGATGGGAATACCTCGGCATCGCGGATCACTCGAAGTCGTCGGTGCAGGCGCGCGGGTTGGACGAGGCTCGGCTCGCGGCGCAGGTGGCCGCGATCCGGGCGTATAACGCGGGCGGTCGGTGTCGCGCGCAGCTGCTGGCGTGGGTGGAGTGCGACATCCTGCCCGACGGGCGGCTCGACTACGCGGACGAGGTGTTTGCGGCGCTGGGGCTGGATTACGTGGTGGTGTCGGTCCACAGCGCGTTCACGCAGACTGAGGCGGAGATGACGGCGCGCATCGTGCAGGCCATCGAGCACCCGCGCACCACGATGCTCGGGCACGCGTCGGGGCGTTTGTTGCTGCGGCGCGAGGGTTACAAGGTGGACCTGGCCAAGGTCATCGACGCGGCGATCGCAAACCGGGTGGTGATCGAGCTGAACGCACATCCGTCGCGGCTCGATCTGGACTGGCGGCTGTGGCGGCGGGCGGCGGAGCGCGGGCTGATGTGCGCGATCAACCCGGACGCGCACGACACGACGGGTTTGCGCCACGTGGAGGCGGGCGTGCGGGTGGCGCGCAAGGGCTGGCTGACGGCGGAGAACGTGCTCAATACGCGCGACCTGGCGGGGGTGCGGCGGTGGCTGGTGGAACGGCGGTGAATCGGGCGGTTTGATCCGGCTGAATCCCGCTGCCCCCGCAGCGGGCTGCTCGGGGCCTAGCCCTGCGCGGGAGCGCGGGGAGGGTTGGCGTACGCCGACGAAGCCGAACAGAATCGGCCCATGCGGGTGGGGGATAGCACGGGGTGTCTGTTATGCCGCTCCGATCAGGGTGCGGGGGGCGGGCGACTTTAAGGCGTGGAGGACTTGGAATTTTTGGCCCATTTGCGCGGGGTGCAGAAGGTGCAGGAGGGCGCGTTTGCGGGGGCTGGCTGCGGTGGCGAGGGCCTCGGCGATGTAGTCGCCGGCGTGGTGGACGAAAAAACTTTCCTGCGACACGACGGCGGGCGGCTGGTCGGGCGGCGCGTGGGGCGCGAGGGCGGCGGAGAGCCAGTCCCAGCAGACGTGGGCGGTGAGGTCTTGCTGGCCGGGGCGGGCGAGGAGGTCGTTGTGCTGGGTGTGTTGAAAGTAGGCTCGGGCGGTGCCGGCGGGCGAGGAGTGGCCGAGCTCGGCAAAGGATTTACCATAGTCGAAGGCGATGAAGAGTCCGTGCCACGGCTGGGCGGCGAGGGCGGCGCAGAGGTCGGCGGCGGCGAGGGGCGCGTCGAACTGGTAGCCGTCGGGTGTGGTGGCGAGCGGGGGGAGGAAGGCGAGGACGTCTGCGGGGGCGGGGCCGAGGTCGTGCTGGGCGAGGTTTTCGGCGCCCGGCGGAGTGGAGCCTAACCAGACGCCGAGTTCGTGCCAGGCGTCGGCGCGGCGCACGAAACGACGCACGGGCTGGGCGTCGAAGAGTTCGTTGGAGAAAACCACGCAGGGGCCGGCGAGGGTGAGCGGCTCGCCGACGCGGAGCGTGCGGGTGGCGGCGAAGGGAGAGGCCGCGAGGCAGTCGAGGATGCCGCCGGAGGGCTCGGCGCCGAGCTCGACAAAGGTGTGCGCGGCGGGGTCGAGACCGGCGGCGGAGAGGACGCGGATGGCGGCGGCGGAAACGAGTTCGCCGAAGAGCGGACCGAGGCTCGTGGCGGTGTAGAAATCGGCGCCGCGATCCCGGCCCACGCGGAGGCGATCCCGGCGGTAGTAGCCGACGGTTGGATCGTAGAGCGCGAGGGCCATGAAGGCGTCGAAACGCAAGGTGCGCGCGGGGCCGGAGGCGTGCAGAAAGGCGGAGGCGAAGGCGGGATCGGGCGCGGCTGGGTTTGTCGGGGAGGAAACAAGCGGCATCGGGTGCAGAACAGGGGGTGGGTGAGGCCAGGGCGAATCGTATCGGTATGCAGCCTCTGCGGCGCCGTCCCCGACGTAGGCGGGGCGGCGCGCGGAGTTGCGCCCGGCGGCGATGCACACGGGGCGCCGAGCACGGGCCAATGCGCCGAGAGCCGTGTCTCCTTTTCCGTGGCCCCGCCCGCGATAGTCATGGTTTCCTCGCCCCGCCCTATGATCTTTAAACGACTCCGCGCAGAAACCCAGGCTCTCCACTCGGCTCTGGAGGCGCGGATTCCGGTGATGGATCCGGCGTTTTCACTCGCGGATTATCGGCGGCTGCTGGCGCGGTTTTAC
Source organism: Opitutales bacterium (assembly GCA_038223295.1). Classification (GTDB taxonomy): domain Bacteria; phylum Verrucomicrobiota; class Verrucomicrobiia; order Opitutales; family Opitutaceae; genus IMCC26134_A. The sequence goes on along the minus strand of JBBRHC010000315.1, from coordinate 1,235 downwards.
GGCTACTATCTGCCGCTGGAGACGCGGTTGGTCGCCTGGTCGCGGGCGGAAGGGCGGCGGATCGATTATGCGGAGCGGCTGAAGGTGCCGGCGCTGGAGCGGGACTTGATCGCGCTCGGCGAGACGGCGGAGACCATCGCGCGGTTGCCGCGCTGCACGGCGTTGCCCGCGCTGGCGACCGAGGCGGAGGGGCTGGGATGTCTGTATGTGGTGGAAGGCTCCACGCTCGGCGGCCAGGTGATCACGCGGCAGTTGCAGAAGAGTCTCGGGCTGTCGCCGGAAAGCGGTGACGCGTTCTTCAACGGATATGGCGCGGAGACGGGGCCGAGGTGGAAGGCGTTCGGCGTCGGGATGGAAGAGGCGGCGGCGCGGCTCGATCAGGACGACGCGATTATCGCCGGCGCGAACGAGACCTTTCGCACGCTCGGGGACTGGCTGACGGAAAACTAGAAATCGCCTCGCCCCCGCGTCCGCCCTCCTCCATTCCTCCGATCACCGCCCGTGAGCACGCCCACCGCCCCTCCGCCCGACACCCCGCTCCCGTGGGGCTCCGGCCCCTACAGCATCAAGCGTCACGGTGTTTCACTCACCACCTGCGAAAGCGAACCGGTGCAGGCGCCGGGGTGCATCCAGGCGCACGGGGCGATGCTGGTGCTACGGTTGGGCGACCTCGTGATTTTGCAGGCGAGTGAAAATTCGGCGGAATTTTTCGGCGAAACGCCGGAGGCGCTGGCGGGGCGGGACGTGGCGAAAGTCGTGGGCGCGGAGGGCGCGGCGCGGTTGCGCGAGCTCGTCGACCGCGAGCCGGTCGAGGGGAATTCGCTCCACGCTTTCACGCTGCCGGCGCGCGGCGCGGCGGGCGCCCTGGATGTGTGCGCGCACACAGTCGAGGGCGTGGTGGTGGTCGAGTGCGAGGCCGCGGGACGCGGCGAGGAGGTCGGGGCGGTGGATTATTTCCGCGGGGTGAAGGCGGCCGTCGGGCGGATGCAGGCGGCCAACGGGCTGCGCGAGTTTTGCCGCCGGGTAACGGAGGAAGTGCGCGCGCTGAGCGGGCTGGACCGCGTGATGGTCTACCGCTTCCATGCGGATCTGCACGGCGAAGTTTTCGCCGAGGCGAAGCGCGCGGACCTCGCGCCGTGGCTCGGGCTGCATTACCCCGAGGGCGACATCCCGCGGCCGACGCGCGAGATTTTCAAACGCATCTGGATCCGCCCGCTGTCGAACGCCGCGGGGCC
>JBBRHC010000314.1:0-4290 GCA_038223295.1 Opitutales bacterium | reverse complement strand
GCGCGCGTGAATGGCGCGACGATCTTTGCCGTCACGCACGATCCGCGCCTGCTCGCCCACGCCGACTGCGTGATCCGGATCGGGGACGGTCGCATCCAGGCGGACGAGCGGCCGGCCCGCGCCGGCTGAACCCCGCCGGCCCCTATCTTCTCATGGCACAACCTTCGTTTCAGTCTCCTTTCGTCGCGCTCGCGCTCGCGCTTCTCCTCTGCGGTTGCCGCTCCGAGGCGCCGGTGCCACCGTCGGGCGCGGTGGAGGCGCCGGCCGCCGACGCCGTCGTGGCCTATGCGCGAGGGCGGGTGGACATCGAGGGCGGGTTGATCCGGCTGGCGGCGAGCGTCGACGGCCTCGTGTTATCCGTCCACGTCGAGGAGGGCGGACGCGTGCGCGCGGGCCGGTTGCTCGCGGTGATCGACGATCGTGCCGCGCGGCTCGCGCTCGGCCTCAGCGCCGCGTCCGTGTCCGAGGCGCGCGCGGCGGCCGCGATGGCGCGTTCGCGGCTGGCGGCGGCGGAGCGCGAGGCCGCGCGCCAGGATACGTTGTCGCGGGTCGAGGCGGCGGCCCGCTCGGCACAGGAGGCGGCGCGGGATTTGGTTGATCAGATCCGGGCCGAGGTGGCGCAGGCCGAGGCCGGGATCGCGACCGCGGAAGCGCGTCGGCGCGTGGATGAGTTCGAGGTCGATCAGCGCTCGATCCGGGCGCCGCTCGACGGCGCCATCGTCAAGCGTACGGCCCGGCCCGGCGACGGCGTGAGCACCCTGAACATGACACCCTTGTTTTTGTCCGCTCCCGATGCGCCCCGCATCGTGCGGGCGGATCTGGACGAGCGTTTCGTGGACGCGGTGCGTCCGGGCATGGCGGCGGAGATCGTGATCGAGAACGACCGGCCGCGCTCCGTGGCCGGACGTGTGTTGCGCGTCGGGGCGGTCTTTGGCGCGGCCCAGATTCCCGCCGAGCCCGGCGGGCGCGTGGATTTGCGGGCGGTGGAGTGTGTGCTGGAGATCACGGATCAAGACCTGCGGATCGGGTAGCGCGTGATGGTGGGGATCCGGCCATGAGCGGCAAACGCCTCGCGCGCCCGGCGCGGCCGTTGGCAATGGTCGCCCCGCCTTCGCCGGTTCGTCTGTATGTGACGGCATTTAGCGCCTAGGCGGAGAAAGTCGCCGATCCGGTCGCCGTGGCTCGACGGCGGCCGACCGTGCGGCGGTTTGGGGACCCCGCTGCGATCTTCGCGGAAGTCACGCCCACCACCGCCGCCAGGCGGCGACCGCGCATTCCCCCTTCGACTTGACCCTCGCCGCTCGTCTGCGCGCCCCCACGCTCTTCCCCGCTCGATCCCCATGCCCGCCCTCTTGAACCCGAAATCCGAAGTGGATCGCCGCGATCTGGCGCAATCTGCTGCTCATCTGCTCGTCCGTTCACCCGCTCAATGCACTATTCTGTGCACTTCGGGATTCACGAACGACCATCTGATCCAGCATCTTGTGCCATCTCATCGGCTCCCACTTCGTATTTCGGGTTGAATCTACCGTCCTCACCGCTGAGCCACCCGGTGCGGCGGCGCTGGCTGGGCACTCCTCCCTCCTCGTTTTTTTAAGCCGCCGGCCGGGGCGCGATCCTCGCGGCCATGACCCTGCCGCTCGCGTTTTCGCCAGTCCCGGTTTCGGCGCAGGCGCTGGTCATCAATTTCGGGTTCGTGCTTCTCTGCCTGGGATGCACCCATCTGTCGCGCCTGGTGCTCCTGTTTTTGCTGCGCCGGCCTCGGACCGGTTGGGAATTTTTTGTGGCTTGGCTGCCTTGGGGGGCCGTGATGTCGCTCGTCGCGACGTTTATCTTGATGATAATGGTGAAGGGGCTCGCGCTGACGGACGCCGCCATCCCCCCGGAGCAAAGGGTGTCGTGGGGCTTTTTTGATTTCTCCGACCACCTCATCTTTATCATTCCGCTGCTCACTATCTGGACGGGCTTTTACCTCGCGGTGCGGACCTGCCGCCAGCACCAGCAGGACCTCCTCGACCGCGCGCGGACCGAGGCGGCGGCGCGCGACGCGGAGTTGCGGGCGCTGAAGGCGCAGATCAACCCGCACTTTCTCTTCAACAGCCTCAATTCCCTGCGCGCGCTCCTGCCGCTGGAGCAGGAGCGGCCGCGCGCGGCGGTGACGCGACTGGCGGATCTTCTGCGCGCGTCGCTGACCTCGAATCAGGAAGCGCTCATCCCGCTCGGCCGGGAGCTGACCACGGTGGAAAACTATCTGGAGCTGGAACAACTCCGCCACGAGGCGCGGCTGCGCTGGCGGAACGAGGCGCCGCCCGCGACGCGAAGCCGGCTGGTGCCGCCCTTTCTGGTCCAGGATCTGGTGGAGAACGCGGTGAAGCACGGCATCGACCGTCGCGAGGAGGGCGGCGAGATCGCCCTGTGGGCGGGCATCGACGAGGAGGACCGGCTGCACCTGCGCATCTCCAGTCCCGGCATCCTGGGGCAGGGCTCGGCCTCGACCGGCCTGGGGCTGGCCAACGCGCGGTCGAGGCTGGCGTTGTTGTTCGGGCCGCGGGCGTCACTGGCGTTGAATCAGGCGTCCCCGGATCGGGTGGAGGCCGAGGTCCGAAGCCCCGCCGCTCCCGTCGCCGTCGCTGCTTTGCCATGAAGACCGTGTTGATCGACGATGAACGTCTGGCGCGCGCGGAGCTGTGCCGGCTGCTGGTGGCGCATCCCGAGGTGGAGATCCTGGGCGAGGCGGGCAACGTCACGGAAGCGCTGCGCATCCTTCCCGCGCTGCGGCCCGACCTGGTGTTTCTCGACATCGAGATGCCGGAGCGCACGGGCTTCGACCTGCTGGCGGCGCTGACTCCGCCGCACCCGGAGATCCTTTTTCGTGACCGCCTACGACGCGTTCGCGTTGCGCGCCCTCGAGGTCAACGCGCTCGACTACCTGCTCAAGCCGGTGAACCCGGGGCGGCTCGCGGAGGCCTTGGGGCGCGTGCGAAGCCGGCGGGGCGCGGCGGCGGAGATGGTGGGCGCGGCGGGGACGGAGCAGGACGCGGATGACAAAACCGGCGGAGGCGAAGCGGGCGCCGCGGCGGCCCTGCGTTTCGCGAGGACGATCAGGTGTTCGTGCGAGACGGGGATCGCTGCTGGTTCGTGCCGGTGCGCGAGATCGGGCTGCTGGAGTCGGAGGGCAACCACACGCGGGTGCATTTTCGCGGCGAGCGGCCTTTGTTGCACCGGGCCTTGTCCACGATGGAGGCGCGCTTGCCGGAGTCGGTTTTTATGCGCGCCAACCGCGGCCAGTTGGTGAATCGGGCGTTCATCGCCAAAGTGGAGCCATGGTTCGGCGGCGGGCTGAAGGCCACGTTGCGGGGCGGGGGAGAGGTGGAGTTTTCGCGCCGCCAGGCGCAGGTGTTTCGCGAACGCCTGGGGCTGTGAGCGGGCGGGCTGCGAGCGGGTGGGCGGGTGGGCGGGTTGGGTGTTATCGGAAGTGATGGCAGCGGGGCGAAAGTGGCATGGGCGTCCCGCGCATGGGATCGGAAGCGAAAGGGCGGGATGCCCATTCTCCCACGGGCGGGACGCCCGTGCCACGCCGGAGGAACGGTTCTGACACCCTTCCTCCTACACCACGCGTCGCACCGCGGGGCGCGGCGTCATTATCCCGCTCGCAACGCGGGCGGCTATCGGGCAAGTCCTCACCCTCTTTTTCGCCGACCCCTTTGCCCGTTGAACTTCTTTTCCTCCTCCAAACCCAAGGTGAAATGCGGCGTGGCCGGCGTCGGCTCGCTGGGCCAGCACCACGCGCGCATCTACGCGGCGCTGCCGAACGTGGAGTTCGTCGGCATCTACGAGGCGGACGACGAGCGCGCGAAGGAGATCTGCGCGCGGCACGGCTGCCGGCGTTTTGGGAGCATCGAGGAGCTGGGCGAAGCGTGCGACGCGGTGTCGGTGGTGGTGCCGACCGATCTGCACGCGGAGGTGGCGCTCCCTCTGCTTGCGCGGAAAACCCATCTGCTGATCGAGAAGCCGATCACGGCGACGCTGGAGGAGGCGGAGCGCGTGCTGGCGGCGGCGCAGGCGAGCGGCTGCATCGTGCAGGTGGGGCACATCGAGCACTTTAATCCGGTGATGAGTTTCCTGGAGAAACACATCGACCGGCCGGGCTATATCACCGCCGAGCGGCTCGCTCCCTACACGCCGCGCGGGACGGAGGTGGGCGTGGTGCTGGATTTGATGATCCACGACATCGGCATCGTGCTCGCGCTGGTGAAGTCACCCATCCGGAAAATCGACAGCGTGGGCATC
>JBBRHC010000313.1:0-4319 GCA_038223295.1 Opitutales bacterium | reverse complement strand
TCGGAGCCCATGGTGGCGCCGGCGTAGACGCCGCCGGACCAGTTGAAGGTTTGGTAAACCAGGGGCGTGGTGGTGGCGCGGCGGCCGCCGAAGATGATGGCGCTGATGGGCACGCCGGCGGGGTTTTCCCACTCGGGGTCGATGGTGGGGCACTGCGAGGCGGGGGCGGTGAAGCGGGCGTTGGGGTGGGCGGCCTTGGCGCCGGTGATGGCGGCGATGGCGGGCGTCCAGGGTTTGCCCTGCCAGTCTTCGCAGAGGGGGGGCGGGTTGTCGGTCATGCCTTCCCACCAGACGCCGCGTTCGGGGGTGACGGCGCAGTTGGTGAAGATGGCGTTTTTCGCCAGCGCGGCCATCGCGTTCGGGTTGGTTTTGAGGGAGGTGCCGGGGGCGACGCCGAAGAAGCCGGCCTCGGGGTTGATGGCGCGGAGGTGGCCGGTGGCGTCGGGGCGGAGCCAGGCGATGTCGTCGCCAACGGTGGTGATTTTCCAGCCCTGCTGCGCGAGCGCGGCGGGGGGCACGAGCATGGCGAAATTGGTCTTGCCGCAGGCGGAGGGGAAGGCGGCGGCGACGTAGGTTTTGCGGCCTTCGGGATTTTCGAGGCCGAGGATGAGCATGTGCTCGGCCATCCAGCCCTCGTCGCGGGCCATGGCGGAGGCGATGCGAAGGGCGAAACACTTTTTACCGAGGAGGGCGTTGCCGCCGTAGCCGGAGCCGTAGGACCAGATCTCGCGGGCCTCGGGGAAGTGGACGATGTATTTCTCGGGATTGCAGGGCCAGGGGACGTCCTTGGCGCCGGGCTCGAGGGGGCGGCCGACGGAGTGGAGGCAGGGGACGACGCGTTTTTCGGCTTTGTCGATCTCGGCGAAGACGGGCGCGCCGATGCGGGCCATGATGCGCATGTTGACCACGACGTAGGCGGAGTCGGTCAACTGGACCCCGATTTGCGAAAGGGGCGAGCCGACCGGGCCCATGGAGAAGGGCAACACGTACATGGTGCGGCCGCGCATGGAGCCGGCGAAGACGCCCTTGAGTTTTTTGCGCATCTCATAGGGAGCGACCCAGTTATTGGTCGGGCCGGCGGCGTCCTTGGAGAGGGAGCAGATGAAGGTGCGGTCCTCGACGCGCGCGACGTCGGAGGGATCGGAGCGGGCGTGGAAGCAGCCGGGCCAGGCGGTCTCGTCGAGCTTGGTAAAGGTGCCGGCGGCGACGAGGCCCGCGCAGAGCGTATCGTACTCCTCGGGCGAGCCGTCGACCCAGTGGATGGCGGCGGGCTCGGTGAGGGAGGCCATCTTTTCTATCCAACGGAGCAAGTGCTTGTTGGTGCTGAGCGGGGCGGAGACGTCGCGGATCGTGGGCATGGGCGGAGGAGCGGGGGGCGGGAGAGTGACCTGTGACGCGAAGACGGGACGGGGTAAACGGGAAAGGCTTCGGACAAAGGGGGTAAACGAGGGGTGTGGTGGCGGCGCGGGCGGAGGCGTTACTCCGGGACGGAACGCGCGGGCTCGACGTGGACGGCGACGTGGGTGATGGCGAGGCCGGCGGAGACGAGGGTGTTTTCCACGTCGTGGGCCAGGGCGTGGCCGGCGCGCACGGAGATGGCGGGGTCCACCTCGATCTGGATCTCGACGAGCACGGCGAGGCCGGAGCGGCGCACGCGCACTTTGTCGAGGCCGAGCACGCCGGGGACGGCGCGGGCGATGCGGCGGACATCGGCGTGGAGTTCGGGGGGGGCGGCGGTGTCCATGACCTCTCCGAGGGCGCGGCGGAGGATGAGGAGGCCGTTGAAGGCGATGACGAGGCAGGCGGCGAGGGCGGCCCAGTCGTCGGCGGCGGCGTAGGCGGGGCCGCCGACGACGGCGATGGTGATGCCGACGAAGGCGGCGGCGGAGGTGAGGGCGTCGGCCGCGTGGTGCCAGGACTCGGCGCCGAGGGCGGTGCCGCCGCTCTCGGCGCCGGCGCGGGCCATGCGGCGCGAGAGTATCCATTTTACCACGACGATGCCGACGAGAAGCGGCAGCGTGCCCCAGTGCGGGGCGTGGTGCGGGGTGAGGATCTCGCGCACGGCGTGGAGACTGATCCAGCCGGCGGCGACGAAGATCACGAGGGCGACGCCGAGGGTGGCGAGGGGCTCGGCCTTGCCGTGGCCGTAGGGGTGGTTGGCGTCGGGCGGGCGGGCGGCGACGCGGAGGCCGGCCCAGACGAGCAGGGAGGAGCAGACGTCGAGGAGGGATTCGATGCCGTCGGCGATGAGGGCAAAGGTATTGCCCAGGATGCCGCCCGCGAATTTGACGAGGGCGAGGATGAGATTCAGCCATACGCCGCGCAGGACCAGGCGCGCGCCGTCCACGGCGCGGGTGCGGGCGAGCGAACGCGGGTCGGCGGGGGGGAACATGGGGCGAAGGGCGAAGGGCGAGGGGTAAAAGGAGAGGGGCGGAAGTCCGTTACCAAAGGCACAACAGGCGCAAAAGGGGGACGAGGGAAGGCGGGATTGCGCGGGCGGCGGCGGGAGGCGAGGGTGGGGGCATGAGCTTTGAAAAAATGCCGGCGACGAACGTATTGGGCGGGCCCTTGAAATCGTGTAGTGAAAATCCGGTGACAGGATTTTTTCGCGACGGATTTTGCCACACTTGCGCGGAGGACGGCGGGTGCCACACGGTGTGCGTGGAGGTGAGCGCGGAGTTCCTCGCCTGGCAGGCGGCGGCGGGCAACGACCTCGGCACGCCGCGGCCGGAGTATGGTTTTCCAGGTTTAAAGCCGGGCGACCGCTGGTGCGTGTGTGCGAGCCGCTGGCGGGAGGCGGTGGAGGCGGGCGTGCCGGCCCCGGTGGCGCTGGGCGCGACGCATCTGCGCACGTTGGAGCTGGTGCCGCTGGCGATGCTGCAGGCGCACGCGGCGGGATGAGGGGGTGAGTCGTAACGTCCGCTTTTTCGGATCGGTCACTACGAGCACTGCTGTAAGCACCTGGCCACCTGTGTGATGATCTCTTGGGTCGAGGCCAAATACTGCGCAAAAACACCGGCGCCCCAGCGAACTGACCGGCAGAGCCAGGGTGAATTGCGGCCGAAAGCGCCCTGCGGGCGTACCCTCGATCAGCGGCTTGCCGACATCGCCCGGCGCAGGCGTCGGTTCAGCGCGGGCAAACCCACCCTCAGGGTGACCCGCCAGTCGCCCGGCTCGGTCAACACCAGCCGCTGTGGATGGCGGAGGTGGCGGAGGAATTCAGTGGTGAAAGACGGTGGCATCGTGCGACCCTACAACCACCTGCGGGATTATTTGCGCGTCTCTATCGCCGGTTTTGGTTAAGGCTATGTGCTTGGCGCGGGGAAGACGGACGCTTCGGGCGGTCACGGGCGAAGGATTTTTGCGAACGGCGGGGTCCGGCGACCCCGCCTTACATTAGCCATAGACCCGGCGTCGAACTCAGCGGCGCCCCGCCAAGGTGTGAAGTGCTCCCTGCAAATGGAGAGGGGATTCGCGACTTACTTTGCGGCTTCGGCGCGGGCTTTTAGGTCTTCGAGGCGCTTGGTGGTGAGTAGCTGGAAGGTGCCGCCGTTGCGCTTGGCGACGGCGGTGAGGTTGGTGATGGAGGTCTCGGGTTTTTCGTCGGGGCCGACGAAGAGGAAGATGTTCATCTTGGCGCGCTCGGGCACGAAGTGCTTTTGCAGGCGGGCGAAGTGGGCGTTGAAATCGTTCCAGGACGCGCCTTCGACGGAGGAAAGATTCAGCACGGGGACGTTGACGGGGGTGCCGTCTTTTTTGGTCCAGCCTTCCTTGTCCTGGGTGATGGTGATGCCGTTGCGGCGCAGCTCGGACTGGACGCTGGCGGTGAAGATCTTGTCGTTGCCGTCGACCACGATGGGGTCTTTGCCGGCGGCGACGAGTCGGCGGTTGGCGGCGGCGAGCTCTTCGCCGGCTTTGCGCAGGGAGCGGTTGCGGGCGTCGATCACCGCGTTGGCGACGAGGCCCTCTTTTTCCAGTTCCTTGGTGAAGTCGGCGCGGCGTTTTTCGACGTCGGCGCGGCGTTTGGCGAGGGTGGCTTCGTCGATGCGTTGGCGGACGACGCCTTGGGTGGCGGTGATGACGAAGAGGGTATCGGGCTGCTGCTCGAGGGCGGCGTGGGCGGCGCGGGACCAGACGGGGGGAAGGAGGAGCGGGTCTATGCCTGCCTCGTCGGGGATGGTCTTGCGGCGCCAACTGAGGCGGCGGGCGGCGGAGTTGGGGCCGAAGTTGCCGAAGACGCTGTTGACGGGGGTCATCCAGGTGAAGAAGTCCTTTTTGGTCTCGCTGTTGGCGGGGACGAGCTCGGGCTTGAAGAGGTT
>JBBRHC010000312.1:0-4413 GCA_038223295.1 Opitutales bacterium | reverse complement strand
ACGGAAGGCGCAGAAGGCGGGGGGTGGGAGGGGGGCGGGGGGTGGGGAGAGTGGGTGGCGGGAAGGGGAAGTAGCGGGTAGTGAGTAGGACGGAGGGGGGGGCTTAGGCTAGTTCCAGGGTTAGGGCGGTGCGGGCGGGGGTGCCGGTGCGGCGGAGGCGGTAGGCAAGCTCGATGCGGACTTGGGTGGGCTGGTCGGCAACGGGGGCCACCGAGACGTCGTCCACCACGATGCGCTGCTCCCACTTGGCGAGGGAGACCTGGATCAGGTCGCGGATGCGGCGGTGGGTGGTGAGGGTGTTGGGCTCGTGGAGGAAATTCTCCAGGCCGGCGCCGTAGGCGGGGCGCATGAGCTGCTCGCCGGGGCGGGTCTGGAGGACGATGCGGATTTGCTGGGCGACGCTCTGCTCGAGGGTGGGCCAGGCGAGCTGGCCGTGGGCGTCGGGGAGGGGCAGGAGGGGCCAGCCCAGGGGTGGGGCGGAGATCATTTTTTGCGGGGGAAGGGGATGCAGATCTTCACGAAGGGGAGCCAAAAAAAGAGGATGTTGAGCAGGCTCAGGAAGATGTTGAGGACGAGGAAGGCGCAGATGGTGATGATCGGGATGCTGAAGCCGCAGATCCAATCGAGGGCGAAGCCGGAGCCCTGGCCGGCGGTGCCATCGAGGAATTTTTTCGCGTCCTGGTTGAGCACGTTGGCGAGGCGGGCGGGGACGGAGAAGGCGACGTTGGGGCGGGCCTTGCGCAGGAAATCGAGGGTGGGGTCGGGCAGGGAAATGGGGACGGGGGCGGTGGGGCCGGACTCGAACCAGGGGGCGATGGCGAAGGCTTCGCTGTAGGGGGACCAGACGATCTTGGGCGGGCAGTCGGCGGGCTGTTTCACGCGGATGAAGGCGCGCACGACGTAGCGGGCGGTGGGGTCGTCGTAGCGGCCGGCGTTGTTCTCGCCACTGAAGGCGGTGAGCTCGATCTCGGCGCTGGTCTGGCGGAGGTGGGCGAGGAGGCGGGCGGCGGTGGGGGCGGGGAGGGCGGGCCAGCGGTGGGGGCGGGGCAGGGCGAGGGGGGGGGTGGGCGGATCGAAGTAGAGGCGGGCGGCGTCTCGGAGGTAGGCGCCGGCGGGGCGGGTGGTGTTGTCCACGAGCTCGATGCGGAGGGTGTCGAGCTCGGCGAGGAGGGCGGTGGTGGTGGCGGGGTTGGCGGGGCGGAGCAGGCTGAACTCCTGGGCGAGCTGGCGGACGAGGAGGAGGAAGCGGCTGGCGCCGGGGTTGATACCGGTGGAGTCGGGGAGGGTGACGGGGAAGTTTTTGAGGTCGGCGAGGGCGAGGGTGGCGGCGCGGTCGGTGGCGTTGGCGGAGGGCCAGAGGGTGACGGGGGCGGAGCTGGCGCGGAGGAGGAGGGAGAGGTGGGCGGCCCACTCGGTGTCGGAGGGGGCGGGGCCTTTGACCATCGGGCCGGCGCGGGAGGAGCTGGCGACGGGGATGACGCCGTAGAGGACGGTGCGGCCGGTCTGGGTGGCGGTGGCGGGGGGGGCGATGAAGAGGGAGCTGGTGTCCTCGTCGTGGGTGTCGCCGGGGGGGAAGTGGGCGCGGTCGAAGGCGGGGTCGGCGGTGTAGCGGACGAGGGGGCGGCGGGCGACCTCGGGGTCGCGTTGGTGGGCGGGGTCGGCGAGGGGCGGGAGCTGCACCCAGCCGGTGACGCGGCGTTTGGAGGCGCACCAGGCGTCGTGGACGGGGGTGGCGCGGCCGTCGGTGGTGGTGATGGTGCGGAGGCGGCGCACGACGAGGCCGGAGCCGGCGATCTTGCGCGGGTCGAGGCGGGGGGAGCCGAAGCCGGTGCAGTGGGCCTCGAGGAGGGCGAGGTTGAAGACGCGGTGGACGGGCTGGTAGAGGCGGAGGAGGCCGTCGTCGCCGGTCTGGGCGGGGCGGTGGTCGGCGGTGAGGCGGGCGAAGTCGGCGGACTGGAGGTCCTCGAGGAGGGCCGCGATGAAGTCCTCGTCGGTGCGCTCGATGAGGGCGGGGGAGGAGTCGGCGGTGACGGACCAGGCGCCGGCGAGGGCGACGTCGTGGTCGTGGTCGAGGTGAAGTTTGCCGGGCGTCACCATATGTTGCCGGCTCCGGGGGTGTAGGTGGTGGCGATGACGGTGGTCGCCTGGAGGACGTCGCATTTGACGATGCCGGAGAACTTGGAGAGGCCGGCGTCGACGGTGACCGTGCCGGCGGAGATCTCGACCTGGCCGGCGGTGACCTTGACCTTGGAGGCGGCCTGGAGGGCGATGCCCTGGCTGTCGATGGTGAGGGAGTTGCCGGCGGTGTCCTCGAAGGTGATGGAGCCGCCGGCCTCGTCGGTGAGGACGCCGCTGACGCCGTTGGGGGTGGTGAACTCGATCTTGGCGGAGCCGGAGGACTGCTCGACGATGGCGATGCGGGTGCCGGCCTTGCCGGTGATGGTCCAGCGGTCGACGCGGTCGCCGGAGAAACGTTCGGGGGGGTGTTGCGCGCCGTTCCAGAGGCCGCCGATGACGACGGGGAAACGCGAGTCGCCGGCGACGAAGGTGACGAGGACCTCGTCGTCCACGTCGGGGATGAAGAGGGCGCCGCGATCGGCGCCGGCGAAGGCGACGGCGACGCGGGCCCAGATCTCGGCCATGCCGTCGCCGTCGACGGTGAGGAGTTTCACCTTTACCCGCGCCAGGTTGTCGGGGTCTTGCACGGAGACCACCTGGGCGAGGTGGCAGGAATGCAGGGCGTCGGAATGGAAGTCGATGGGCAAGGGAGCGGGGGGGGCGAAGGGCTAGGGGCGAGGGGCGAAGGGGAAGAGGGGGCGAAGGGGAAGGAGGGGGCGAGGGGCTAGGGGCGAAGGGGGCGGAGGGGTTATGCGGTGCCTAGGTGGGCGGATTGGGCGTCGAATTCGGTGCGGTAGCCTTGGGTGAGGTCGTAGAGGTGGCGGGCGGAGGTAACGTAGTAGGTGTTGGAAAACCAGCCGCCCAAACCTTCGAGGGTGACGTGGGTGCCGACGCGGAGGGCGGGGTTGCCGGTGGCGGTGCCTTGCACGCGGAGGAAGCGGCGGGCGCGGCGGTTTCGCACCGTGGCGGCAAGGGCATCGACCTCGCTTTGGGTGGCGGCGAGGTGGTGGCAGGTGTGGTGCGGGCGGGCGCCGATGGCGCGCTGGAGGAGGTCGCCGCCGCGGTCGCCGGAGCCGGGGCCGAGGGCGTCCTCGGGGCCCTCGGCCTGGAGGAGGGAGCCGGCGGAGACGTCCCAGCCTTTCACGGTGGCTTTGGTGATCTGGTGGGCGAGGTCGGCGAGGACGCGGGCGGTCTTGAGGTCCTCGCCGAGGGCGAGGGTGAGGGCGCCGCGACGGACGTCTTTGCGCGGGGAGATTTGCAGGTCCTGGCCGACGATCTGGAGATCGGCGTCTACGCGGGCGAGGAGGCGGCGGAGGAAGGAGAGGTCGGTCTCGTTGAGCTGGACCTGGGGGCCGAAGTTCTGGTCGAGGCCGTTGATGACGGGGGTGAGGCCGTGGTCGCCGGCGATGGCGCGGGCGATGTCGGCAAGGGTCCCGGTCTCGAAGACGCGGGAGCGGCGCTGGAGGCGGGCTTTCTGGAGGGCGTCCTCGGCGAGGACGACGAGCTCGGGCGGGGCGTCCTGGTTGAAGACGCCTTCGAGGCCGGTGATGAGGCCGCGGAAAATCTCGACGGGGATATCGGTGGCGCCGGCGCCGATGATGAGCTCGGCGCCGAGGGCGAGCTCGGTGTCGGCGCCGGCGTCGAAGGCGTATTCGGCGGAGCCGCCTTCGAGGGAGGCGGAGTTGGTGAGGCGGAGTTCGAGGGAGGAGAGGCCGCCTTCCTGCTCGTTCATGACGAGGCTGGTGATGAGCGCGGCGGTGCGGGTGTCCTCCTGGCCGTTGAGGCGCACGGTGGGGCGGGCGGAGTAAAGGGGGGCGGCGGGCGCGGCGGGCATTGGCTGGGAGGGGCGAAGGGATCGGAGGGGCGAAGGGCGAGGGGCTAGGGGCGAGGGGGACGGAACGGGGGGGCGGAGGGAGGGCCACGGAAGGCGTAGAAGGGGCGGAGGGGTGGGTGGGAGGGGGCGGGGGTAGAGAGGCGGGGGTTGAAGAGACGGACTTTTGCGGGGACGGATTTGGGTTAGTCGGCGCGTAGGCGCTCGGCGCGGTCGGCCAGGCGTTGGAGTTCGCGGAGGATGGCCTGGGGGTCCACGCGGGGGGCGTCGGACGGGCCGGCGGTGTCGGCGGCGCCGGAGGTGGGGGCGGGCGGGGCTACCTCGGCCGTGACTTCGTCGAAAATGATGGGCATGGGAGGGAGGGGCGAGGGGCCGGGGGCGAGGGGCGGAGGCGGAACGGCGGGGGGCTGGGGGCGGAGCCGGGGGGGCGGGGTGCGATGGGAGCGGGGCGATGGGGCGGAGGA
>JBBRHC010000311.1:0-4414 GCA_038223295.1 Opitutales bacterium | reverse complement strand
CGGGGGGGCGGGTGGGGGGCCGGGGGTGGCGGGGGCCGCGGGGGCGGAGAGCCCGGCCCAGTCGGCGGCGTATTGGCCGAGGAGCCCGGCGATGGCGGTGTGTTCGGCGCGGAGGGCGGCGGCGCGGGGGCGGTCGCGGAGGAGGCGGAGCTCGGCCCACCAGGCGCGGGCGCGGCCGCGTTGCACGCGCAGCCAGCGCACGCCGCGGAGACCGGTGGCGGGGGCGAGGGCGCAGAGGAGGACGACGACCCAGGGCTGGAAATAGGCGGCGGCGGCGAGGCCGAGCGCACCATACCAAAGCATGAGGAGAACCGCGCCGAAGAGGAGGCGCCAAAGGGCGAGGGTGGCGCGGTCGCCGCGTCCGAGCCGGGTGGCGACGAAGCGGGAGAGGCCGAAGGGAAGGAGGTGAAGGGCTAGTCCGCAGAGTGCGAACGAGGCGCCCCAGCATCCGAAAAAGGCGTCGCTGGCGAGGCGGAGGGCGAGGGCGGGGCCGGTCTCCTGGAGGAGGCGGGCGTCGCCTTCGAGGCCGACGGTGCGGAGGGCCATGGCGTGGCCGGAGACACGGGCGGCCGCGGCGAAGGCGGTGGCGGGGGCGGTGCGGTGGAAGTGGTTGAGGGCGTCTGCGACCTGTTTGCGCTCGCGGAGGGCGGCGAGACCGGCGGAGGCACGGTCGTGCCGGCGGGGAAGCAGCCACTCGATGTCGTCGAGGAGATTTTCCCAGGCGGGGTTGTCGAGGTCGATGAGATCGCGGCGGAGGCGGCGATCGAGCTCGGGGGTGAGGGCGCGCATGGCGGCGTGTTCGTCGCCGTCGTGCGCGGCGAGCCAGGCGGCGACGTCGATGGGTTCGCCGACGACGACGCGGACGGCGGAGCGGAATTTTTCCTTCCGCTCGTAGTTGAGGGCCACGGTGACGAGGCGCAGGCCGGAGGCGCCGGCGGAAACGGCTTGGAGGGCGAGGCGGGCGGCGCCGGATTTCACCTGGGCGAGCCGGAGGGCGTCGTGGGTTTTGCCCTCGGGGAAGATGCCGACGACGCCGCCCTCGGAGGCGAGGGCGCGGGCGGCGGCGGCGAGGGAGTCGAGGTTGCGCTTGACGGCCCTGGGGTCGTCGGCGCCGCGGTAGGCGGGGATCATGCCGGCGGCGCGTAGGGCGGCGCCGAATACAGGCACGGCGAAGAGCGGGGCCTTGGCGAGGAGGCGGATCGGGCGGCGGGCGGCGATGCCGAGCAGGACGGGGTCGATGAGCGAGTTGGGGTGGTTGGCGACGAGGAGGAGGGTTCCGTCGGCGGGAAGGCGGTCGGCGCCCTCGATCTCGATGCGGGGGTAGTAAAAACGAACAAGACCGCGGAAAAACCAGCGGCCGAGGGCGGCGATAGGGGCGGCGGGCGACATGGGCGGAGCGCGAGAAGAAGGTTGCCCGGTCGAGGCCGCAAGCGCGGCGAGGGCGGTGCGGGAAAGGGCGCGGGCTCGGGCGGGCGCGCCACTCAGGCGAGGCTCAGCCTCGCGACCACCCCGACCAGGAGCCGGTGCTCGGCCGCGTGGACCCGGGCGGCAAGCGTCTCCGGTGTATCGGCTTCTTCGATACGAACGGCGGCCTGTTCGATGATGCGGCCGGCGTCCACGGCGGGAATGACGTGGTGGACGGTGCAGCCGGTGATCCGCACCCCGTGGCGCAGGGCCTGGCCGATGGCGTCGAGCCCCGGGAAGCTGGGGAGGAGGCTCGGGTGGAGGTTGATGACCTTGCCGGCGAAGGCCGCGAGGAAGCCGGGCTTTACCACGCGCATGAAGCCGGCGAGCACGACGAGATCGGCCTGGCAGGCCTGGACGGCCGCGATGTAGCGGGCCTCGCCCTCGCCCTCGAGTTTGGTCTTGAACGGGGCGGGATCGAGGAAGCGGGCGTCGATGCCGAAGCGGGGGCCGAGGTCGAGAATACCGGCCTCGGGCCGGTCGGCGAAGACGGCCGCGATGCGGGCGCGCCCCAGGCGACCCTTTTTTTGGGCGAGACAAAGGGCCTCGGCGTTGGAGCCGCGACCGGAACCTAGGATGACAACACGCATGAGCGGAGGAAATGCGGGATCGGGCGGCGCCTCCGCAAGCCTCGGCGCGGGAGGATTTCAGGTGGTCACGGCAGGCATGTCCGCGGGGGGAATGGCCAGGAAGGCGGCGAGTTCGGTGGCGGTCGCCAGGGCGGGCCAGGCGCCGGGTCGGGTGCAGGCGAGGGCGGCGGTGGCGGAAGCCTGGCGGAGTATTTCCGCGAGGGGCAGGCCGAGGGCGAGCCCGAGGGCGTAGGCGCCATGGAAGGAGTCGCCGGCGCCATTCGTATCGACCGCGTGGACCCGATGGGCGGGTAGGCGGCCGCCAGCCAGCGGGGTGTGCCAGACGAGGCCGCGCGCGCCGAGCGTGACGGCCACGGTGGCCCCGGGGCGCGCGAGCGAGGCGAGGTCGGCGCCGGGGTCGGAGGGATCGCGGCCGGAGAGGGCGGCGCGGGCGTAGGCCTCGGAAGCGACGACGTGGTCGGCGGCGGCGGCGAGCTCGCGGGTGGAGTCGTTGAGCGAGCCGGCGTCGAGCACCAGCGGCGCGCCCGTGGCGCGGGCGTGGGCGACGAGGGCGGCGTTCCACTCGGGCCGATGGCCGTCGGCCAGGAGGACCCGGGCGGAGGGGAAATCCGGGGTCTCGGGTGCGGCGGCGGAGGGTGCTGCGGGGCGGTGGGAAATGACGGAGCGGGTGGCGTCGGGCTTGACCAGGATGGCGGCGAGCGGGGTGGCGAAATCGGGGGTGACGAGGAAGCCGGCGGAATCTATGCCCTCGGCGATGAACGCGGCGCGGAGCAGGCGGGCGAAGGGATCGTCACCGCCTCGACCGGCGAAGCCCGCCCGGCCGCCAAGCCGGGCGATCTGCGCGGCGGCGCAGGCGGCGGGTCCGCCGGGCGAGACGAGGCGCGAGGTGGCGCGCAATTTTTCGTCGGGCGCGGGGTGGCGGGGGACCTCGAGGGTGATATCGATGCAGACGAGGCCGACGCAGAGGACGTGCAGGGGGGGTGCGCTCATGAAGGGCGGGAGAGCGGGACGATCGGCGCGTCGGGGAGCGGGGCGAGCCAATGATCGCAGAGGGCGAGGAGGCGGTGGCGGAGCGGGCGGGCGCGCCCGGTGAAGGCGCGTTGGTGGCGCTCGTAGTCCGCGCGGCCCTCGGGGGTTTCAATTTTGACCGTGGGGAAACCGAGGGCGGCGAGATCGTAGGGGCTGGCGCGCATGTCGAGTTCGCGGATGTCGCGCGCGAGCTCGAAGCAGTCGGCGATCAGCTCGGCGGGGGCGAGCGGGGCGAGTTTATGGGCCCACTTGTAGAGGTCCATGTTGGCGTGTAGGCATCCGGCCTGCTCGTGACCGGCGGAGGTGTCGCGGGTGAGCTGGGCGCGGTTGAGCGGGCGGGCGGGCGCGGTGAAGAAGCGGTAGGCGTCGAAATGGGTGCAGCGCAGCGGCTGGGCCTCGACGATGAGGGCGAGTTCGGCGGAGGGGAAGCGCAGCGGGTATTGGTTGTGACGGACCTCGTCGGGGGTCTGGCGGTAGACCATGGCCCACTCGTGGAGGCCGAAGCAGCCGAAGTGGGCGGGGCGGTCGAGGGTGGCGGCGAGGAGGGCGCGGAGCCAGGCGACGTAGGGGCGGCGCCTGGCGGGCAGCGCGTCGGGGCGGAGGGCGACGCCGTCGTGGGTTTGTTGATACGCGGGGTCGTGCAGGAAGGCGCGGGCACTCTCGCCGGCGAGGGTGACCTCCGGGCCGGGAAACCAGCGCCGGAGCCAGGCGGGGCGGTAGCCGTAGTAGGTGAAGAGGAAGTCGTAAACGGGGTGCTTTTCGCCCCTGCCGGCGCGGTCCTGGTGCGCGTCGGTCCAGGTGCGCACGCGGGCCTCGTGGGCGTGGGCGCGGGCCTGCCAATCGGCCTCGGGGAGGACGATGCGGCCGCACGGGACGGAGCCGGGCGGGGCGGCGGACGCGGGGGGGGCGCAGGGGGGAGCGAGAGCGGCGGACATGGGACGAGGGCGGAACTTGGGGAAAAGGCGGACGCGCGACAAGCGGGCGTATCGGTCGCGGACGGAGTGCGGCGAAAACACGGGTTTGGCGTGGGTTTTCGCCCCCGGCGGCGCAAGGGTGCGGGCGTGAACAAAGCGCGCGCGACACGACGACCCTGGCGGGTGCAATTGGTGGTGGAGCACGATCTGGAGTATTTTCGCGAAGTGGTGCCGGGCGCTCGGCGCTACGCGTTCGAGGGCGGGGGGCTCGAGTTTGCGGACCGATGGCTGCCGCATGTGCTGGCGGGCTCGGAGCTGAAGCTGGCGGCGGTGGCGGCGGAGGCGGGTTATCCGAGCGCGCAGCGGCTGGGGGCGCGCATGCGGCGGGCGCACGGCTGCACGCCGGGGGAGTGGCGG
>JBBRHC010000310.1:0-4416 GCA_038223295.1 Opitutales bacterium | reverse complement strand
ATTACGTGAGAAAATCCTCACCATTCTCCGTCATGCTGATCTAGGCATCGACTCAGCTCGCGTCATAGACATCCCGCCACCATCTGGCGAAATTCTAAACGCAGTTCTTTCGGGCATGTCAGATGATATCCGGGCCAGTTTCTTAAAGGACCGCTGGCAGCAACCCGAGCTTAGCCACCGTGCCCCAGCCGACCAATCTCTGCCGTTACCGTGGCGCAGCGAATCCTCCGGCACCCATCGCCTTTTCGCGCTGGTTGGCCCTTGGCTGGATATTCTACGTTCGGGCTATACGGTATGCGTGGACGAGATCGAAACCAGCATGCACCCGCTCATGGTGCGTGAGTTGTTGCGGCTATTTTTCAGCGAAAACGAAAACGCCGCAAAGGCGCAGGTCATCTTCACGACCCACAATCCACTTCTTCTCGATCCGACTCTCATCCGCCGCGATCAGGTCTGGTTCACCGATAAGGATGACGAGGGTAAGGCTCACCTGTATCCGCTTACCGATTACGAGCCGCGTGTCGGCGAGTCCTTGGTGCGCGGCTACCTCGCAGGCCGTTACGGCGCAGTGCCCTTCGTGCCCGAAGGCCTGCTCGGCAGCTTTCCGGCCGTGAAAACCCTGCCCGAGAAACCGGAGGCGGTAGAATGAACGACGGCGCAGCTAAACCGTGGTGGCAAGCGGCCAAGGAGCTGAGCCTCGCGCGCAGGGTCATTACACCCACGCGCGAGGCCTGCGCCAGGCCGGGCGATTCGTTCCTCATCGTGACGGAGGGCAAGGTCACCGAGCCCGTTTACTTCCAGTTACTCCGCGAATCACTCCAACTCGCCACCGTCACCGTCAAGATTCAACCCGGCCGCGCCAGCTACCCCAAGCACGTCATCAACTCCGCCGCTGACGAGGTCACGGCCTTGGCCCGGCGCGTGAAGAAAAAGCAGACCGCCATCAGCGAGGTTGAAAAATACGACCACGTCTGGGCCGTCATCGACACCGACGTGGCAGTGCGCCATTGCATCTGGCCTGACGTGCAACAACTTGCCGACTCGCGGGGCGTAAAGCTCGCGCACTCGACCCCGTGCTTCGAGTTTTGGCTTCTCCTTCATATTCAGGGCTACACCACCCGCGCCGATCTGCTCAACGGAACCTTAGCCAAGAAGGCCGTCGAAGACGCGCTCGGCAAAGAATACTCGACCAACGCTGAGACCGCCAAAGCGGTTATCCCCACCTTCCTCGCCAAGTGGCCCGAGGCGTTCCAGCACGCCCAACGCGTTCGAGCGCACCATCTCGCCGCCAGCACGCCGTCTCCGGGCAATCCCTCAACGGAGGTCGATCAATTGGTCTGCGCGCTCAACGACGCGGCAACCGAGCATTACCGTAAGATCAAACTCTAAACCGCCACCCGTGCTCCAACGTCATTCCAGCCGCCGCACCCGCCTGCACCAGGCCGTGCTCCAACAGCGCTTGGCCGGAGCGATCAGTTACGACCGCATCGCCGGTTACTTTCGCAGTAGTCTCTTCGAGGTCGCGGGTGAAGCGCTTGCAGGCGTCAAGGGCCCCATCCGCATCATCTGCAATTCCGACTGTGATCCGCAGGACCTCGCTACCGCCAGCGCCGCCCAAGCCGCGCTGCGCCGCAGTTGGTGCGCCGGAAAGCCCGAGGAGGCTCCGCCCAGCGCCATGCCCCGCTACCGTGCGCTCTACGACGCACTCACCAGCGGCAAGCTCACCGTCCGCGTGCTACCCGACGAGGCGTTCGGCCTCATCCACGGCAAAGCGGGCGTCATCCGCCGGGCCGATGGCACCGCCACTGCCTTTTTAGGCAGCGTCAACGAGAGCAAATCCGCCTGGCAGCTTAATTACGAACTCCTCTGGGAAGACGACAGCCCCGAGTCCATCGCGTGGGTGACGGACGAGTTTAACGCCCTTTGGAACGATCCCCGCGCCGTCGATCTTTCGTGCTGCCCCTTCATCGCGCAGGATGTGCAGCGCATCGTCGCTCGTCGCGTCATCGAGCCCGCCGAGTGGAAGGAGACGGTCGATGTCGAACAAGCCGCCGCCGCTGCCGCCGTCGAGACGCCCGTCTATCGCCGTGATCAAGGCCTCTGGCCTCACCAAAAATACTTTGCCCGACTCGCCTTGGAGCGCCACCGCCTCGGCGGTGCGCGCCTCATCCTCGCCGATCAGGTCGGCCTAGGCAAAACCGTGCAACTCGCCATGGCCGCGCTGCTCATGGCTCTGGATGAACCCGATGGCGGCCCCATCCTCGTCCTCGCCCCTAAACCACTCCTCCAACAATGGCAGGGCGAGTTAATGGAGTTGCTCGAACTTCCCTCCGCCCGCTGGAGCGGCAAAGCCTGGATCGATGAAAATGGCCTCGAATACCCGGCCGACGATATCCGTGCGCTCGGTAAGTGTCCGCGTCGCATCGGCCTCGTTTCCCAAGGCCTCGTCGTGCGCGGCAAACGTGAGGTGATAGACACCCTTCTTTCCCGCACTTACACCTGCGTGATCGTGGACGAGGCTCACCGCGCCCGCCGTCGCACCTTGCCCAAGGTCGATGCCTCGGAAGACGAAATCGATGCTCCGGCCGAACCCAACAAGCTCATGGCCTTCCTGCGGCTCATCGGCACACGCACGAAAAGCATGCTGCTCGCCACCGCGACTCCGGTGCAGCTTCACCCGGTCGAAGCATGGGATCTTCTCTACTGCCTGTCGCAGGGTAACGACGGCGTGCTCGGCGGTGCCACGCGCACCAGCAAATGGAGCCAGCCCAGCCATTGCCTCGCCGTCGCCACCGGCCTGAACTCCGTGCCCCTCGAAGGTTACGCTGGCTGGGAATACGTGCGCGATCCACTCCCCGGCAAAACCGAGCACGACGCCTTTGGCAAAATCCGCGAACGCCTCCGCGCACCAGACGCGAAGTGGCAATTCACCTCGGAATCGCTCGACACGCTCCCGGTCGCAATCCGCCGCGTCACCTTCGAGAACGCCCTTCTTCCTGGTTACGGGACGACCTTCAATCCCTTGCTGCGCTGCATCGTTCGCCGCACTCGCGGTTATCTGGAAAGCACGATTAACCCAGCAACCGGCAGCTACTTTCTCCCTCGTGTTTCCGTTCGTCTATTTGGCGAAGACCCCGAGAGCGCGGTCACCCTGAGCGGCTACTTGCGCGACGCCTACGAGGAGGCGGAAAACTTTTGCGAACTCCTCAAAAAGCGCGTCCGCAGCGCGGGCTTCTTCCGCACGCTCCTTCTCCGACGCATCGGCAGCTCGATGGAATCCGGCCTAAAAACGGTGCTCAAGCTCCTCGGCGAAGATGCCGAGTCACCTCTCGATGCCGATGAAGAAGACGACACGGACGAAGAAGAAGACACCCAGTTATGGCCGGTTCATACCGATGGCGCTCAAAGCGCATTCCGTGATTTCAGCGTCGAGGAAGTGTCTTCGCTTCAACGAATCCGCGATCTTCTCCGTCAAGGCGGCAACCGCGATCCCAAGCTCGAAAGCGTTCTCGGTTACCTCCTCGGCCAACGACGCGACGCCGAGGGCCGCTGGGCTGATCTCGGGTGCATCCTCTTCTCGCAATATTACGACACCGTGCGCTGGTTCGGCGCGGAGCTGGCGAAACACGACTCCTTCGCGTCTCAGGACATCGGCCTCTATGCCGGCAGCAACCGTTCTGGCTTCTGGCGGGCGGGAGTATTTCAGCGGTGCGACCGCGAAACCCTCAAAAAACGGGTGCGGGCCGGAGAGCTGAAAATCCTGCTCGGCACCGATGCGGCATCCGAGGGCCTCAATCTCCAACGCCTCGGCACGCTCATCAACATCGACTTGCCCTGGAACCCCACGCGCCTCGAACAGCGCAAGGGCCGCATCCAGCGCATCGGTCAGCTCCGCGAAGAAGTCTGGATCGCCAACCTGCGTTACCTCGGCTCGGTCGAGGACCGCGTCCACAACCTGCTATCGAGCCGCCTGGCCGCGATTCACACCCTCTTCGGCCAAATCCCCGACACGCTCAAAGATGTCTGGGTGCAACTCGCCGAGCACGACGAAGCCAAAGCCCGCGAGCTAATCGACCGCACGACCGCGACAAAGAACCCCTTCGACATAAAATACAGCAAAGTCGAAGACGCCCAGTGGGAATCCTGCACCACCGTCCTCAACGCCTTTTCAACCGGAGAGCTTCTTCGCAAGGGTTGGGCTTAATTCCAATTCGCTTTCAAAGTGATTCTAATTGGCCGAGGACGGACAACCCTACATCAGAAGCTTTGTCTAGTGTTGGCCGTCCCTGGCCAATTTTTGATGATAGTCTCATTTTGATCGCGAATTAGAATTAGAGCGGCGGGGGGCGGCGGTGGTGGGTGGCTTGTTCGTAGGCGTAGCCGTAGGCGACGAGTTGGGCGTCGCTCCAGGGGCGG
>JBBRHC010000309.1:0-4431 GCA_038223295.1 Opitutales bacterium | reverse complement strand
CTTGAGCCAGGGCCGCCCGCGCCGGCGACTCCCATCCCCGGACTTACTCTAATTCGCGATCAAAATGAGCCTTTCATCAAAAATTGGCCAGGGACGGCCAACGCTACACAAAGCGTCCGATGTAGGGTTGGCCGTCCTGGCCAATTAGGGTCACTTTGAAAGCGAATTGGAATAAGTGTCGGGGAGGGGCCTCTGCTCCCCGCTCTCAGCCTCGTCGGCACCCCAGGCCCCGCGCCCTCCCCGGCCCGGGGCTTTTTTGAGCCTGAACGAGGGGGATGGTGACCTGGCCTTTGCTGGTGAGACGCATGGAGTAAAACTTTCTTGGGAAAGTAAGAATGTCGAGACAGGTGTCGGCGGCCGGGCGGTAGGGGCCGGTCAGAGCATAGGCAGGAATGATTGTGGCACGCTCGGACGTCGGATTTTGATTTAGCGCTTTTTGTTGAGGGCGGCGTTGAAGCAGTCGCCACCGAGGGCGGCGGGGGCGGTGGAACGGGGGGCGATCCATCAGACGGCCGGCCCAGCGGTTCGGCCCTACCATCGAGCGGTCTCAGGGGTGTCAGGAATCTATGGTGGTGTAATTCCAATTCGCTTTCAAAGAGACTCTAATGGCCGAGGACGGCCAACCCTCCATCGGATGCTTTGTGTAGCTTTGGCCGTCCCTGGCCAATCTTTGATAATAGTCTCATTTTGATCGCGAATTATAATAACTGCCGGGTGTCGCTTGTTCCACCGCAGCCGCGATCCGCGCTGAAAGCTGTATCAGCAAGGGCCAGCGGTTGGTGGGCAATTCGATCAACGCGATCCGGCGTCGCCACGCTGGACCGAAGGAAAGTATTCCAAAAAATCATTTATCGAGAAGCCGTCGTTCAGATAGTCGAGGAGGGTCTGAGCCGGGACTCGCGTGGCTTGGAAAACCACGGTTCCACCGAGTGTCGCGGGCGACGAACTCACCGGATTGTGATCGAGTGTGAGCATGCGGTTATTCTCTGGCCTTTTGGTGCGAAGACAAGAGCGCGAGTGAGTGGTGTCTTAGCGCTTTTTATTGAGGGCGGTGTCGAACCAGTCGCCACCGAGGGCGGCGGGTTTGGCGGGGGCGGTGGAGAAATTGCGCGGGGACGAGCCCGGCGCGCCCGGCGGTCGCGCCCTACCGTCGGAGCCGGAGGTTTTGGCGCCGATGGTGGGATTCGCCTTCATCGAGAGGGCGATGCGGTTTCTCGGGAGGTCGATGTCGGTGACGGTGACGTGGACCTTTTGGCCGGGCTTTACGATTTCGGAGGCGTCTTTGACAAAGGTGTCGGAGAGCTGGCTGACGTGGACCAGGCCGTCCTGGTGCACGCCGATGTCCACGAAGGCGCCGAAGGCGGTGACGTTGGTCACGATGCCGGGGAGCTTCATGCCGGGCTTCAGATCCTCGGGTTTGTTGACGGAGGCGTCGAAGGCGAAGGCCTCGAACTTGGCGCGGGGATCGCGGCCGGGTTTGGCGAGCTCGGCGAGGATGTCTTTGAGGGTGGGCAGGCCGACGGACTCGGTGACGTAGCGGGTGGGGTCGATCTTGGCGCGGGCCTTGGAATTGGTGAGCAGGTCGGCGACGGTGCAGCCGGCGTCGGTGGCCATTTTGGCCACGAGGGCGTAGCGCTCGGGGTGGACGGCGGAGGCGTCAAGCGGGTGGGCGGCGTCGTGGATGCGGAGGAAGCCGGCGGCCTGCTCGAAGGCTTTGGGGCCGAGGCGGGGGACTTCGAGGAGCTCGGCGCGGGAGGCGAAGGGGCCTTTCTCGTTGCGACGGGCGATGATGGCGGCGGCGGTGGTGGAGTTGAGTCCGGAGACGTAGGCGAGGAGTTGTTTGGAGGCGGTGTTGAGCTCGACGCCGACGCCGTTGACGCAACTGGTGACGGTATCGTCGAGGGAGCGTTTGAGGCCGGACTGGTCCACGTCGTGTTGGTATTGGCCGACGCCGATGGACTTGGGGTCGAGTTTCACGAGCTCGGCGAGGGGATCCATGAGGCGGCGGCCGATGGAGACGGCGCCGCGGACGGTGAGGTCGTGGTCGGGGAACTCTTCGCGGGCGACTTCGGAGGCGGAGTAGATGGAGGCGCCGGATTCGTTGACCATGACGATCTGGATGGCGGGGGGGAGGCCGCAGGCGCGGATGAAGGCCTCGGTCTCGCGGCCGGCGGTGCCGTTGCCGATGGCGATGGCCTCGATCTGGAAACGGGCGGCGAAGGCGAGGACTTTATCCTTGGCCTCGGCGGCGCGCATCTCGGGGTAGATGACGTCGTTGTGGAGGAGTTTGCCCTGGCGGTCGAGGAGGACGGTTTTGCAGCCGGTGCGGAAACCGGGGTCGAGGGCCATGACGTTTTTGCGGCCGAGGGGGGAGGCGAGGAGGAGTTCGCGGATGTTGTCGGCGAAGACTTTGATGGCGGCGAGGTCGGCGGCTTTTTTGGATTCGAGGCGCATCTCGGTCTCGAGGGCGGGGGCGAGGAGGCGTTTGAAGGAATCGGCGACGGTGAGACGGAGCTGAGCGGCGCAAGTGTTGGTGGCGGGGGCGGAGGGGGAAATTAAACTTACGTTCAATCCTACGGGCGGGTGGGCGGCGGGGGAGTTGATGACGAGGCGTTCCAGTTCGGCGAGGGCGAGGAGCTCGTCGGGGAGGGTGATGCGCATCATCACGAAAAGCTCTTTCTCGGCGCGGCGCATCGCGAGGAGCCGGTGGCTGGGGCATTTGGCGAGGGCTTCGCTCCAGTCGAAGTAGTCCTTGAACTTGGCGGCCTCGAGGGAGGTGTCTTTGCCGTGGAGGACCTTGGAGGAAACGATGGCGGAGGCGCGGTAGAGCGCGCGGAGTTTGGCGCGGGCGTTGGCGTCGTCGGAGAGGCGCTCGGCGAGGATGTCGCGCGCGCCGGCCAGGGCCTCGTCGGCGGAGGCGATTTTCTGGCGCGGGGTCGGCGGGGATTTGCCGTCGTCGGGTTGGTAGTCGTGGCCGACCATGGCGGCGGCGGCGGCGGCGAGGGCTTCGGGCGTGGTGGAGGCTTCCTGGGCCCAGATGAGCTCGGCGAGGGGATCGAGGCCTTTTTCGCGGGCGATGGTGGCGCGGGTGCGTTTTTTGGGACGGAAAGGGAGGTAGATGTCCTCGAGGCGGGTCATCGTATCGGCGGTGGCGATCTGGCCGGCGAGGGCGTCGGTGAGGAGGCCGCGTTCCTTGAGGGAGCCGAGGATGCTGGCGCGGCGGTCGTCGAGGGCGGCGAGTTGTTCGAGGCGGTCGCGGATGGTGGTGATCTGGACCTCGTCGAGCTCGCCGGTGACCTCTTTGCGGTAGCGGGCGATGAAGGGGACGGTGGCGCCTTCCTTGAGGAGCTGGGCGGTGGCGGCGACCTGGGCGACTTTTACGCCGCCGGAGGAGAGTTCCTGGGTGATGCGCAGGACGTGGTCGGCGTTGAGGTGGATCTTGGCGGCGGACGCGGCGGCGTCGGCGGACGGGACGGAAGCGGAGGGCGCGGAGGACGAGAGGGGGAGGTCGGACATGGAAAAAGGGCTGAGGAGAACGAGAAAGAAACCGAGAACGAGAACGAATTAGACGAGGTGCAGGGGGAGTGTCGCGGTGTTGGTCGCCCAATCGAGGCGCGGCCAGCCGGTGGTGGGGGCGGGGACGCCGAGGATGTGGCGGGTGCGGAGGGGGCGGTGCTGGCGGGTGGTGACGCCATCGGTGAGCTCGATGTGGCTGACGGCGAATTGGCCGAGGCAGCGGGAGGCGATGCGGAGCGGGGCGTCGGGATCGTTGATCGGGCAGGCGAACTCGAAACGCAGGTGCGGGGTGCGGGGGCGGGCGGCTTGGGCGCGGAACTCGATGAGCACGCGGGCGTGGAGTTCGCGCCAGGTGGCGGGGACGGGCGCGGTGGGAGTGTCGGAAGGGGAGAAGGTGGCGGGGGCCGGAGGAGCGCCCGCGAGCGGGCGGCCCACGGGAGAGGGCAAAAGCTGTTCGATGACGATTTTTTGGTGGCAGGGGGCGAAGTGGTGGACGGTAAAGCGCAGGGTCCAACGACCGCAGACCGGCGAGGCGGCGAACGCGTGGGCGGGGCGGCGGGCGGCGGCAAGGAGCCAGGCGCGCAGGGCGCGGAGGCGGGCGGCGTCGGCGGCGAGGAGGGCGGCGTTTTGCGAGGTGGCGAAGGTGGCGGCGGGACGCGAGGCTACCCACATGGCGCGGGCGGCGACGCGGGCGGCGCGAAGGCGGGCGGCGAAGAGGTCGCAGTGCTCCGTGAAAACGGAGTATTCATGATTTATGATTAATGATTTATGATTGGTCGGGGATGCGAGTTGGCCGCGGAGGCGGCGGCGGAGTTGATGGGTGAGGGACGCGGCGGTGCGGACGAAGCCTTCGCGGTGGGCGAGGTAGGCTTGGAACTGCACGGTGGCGGCGAGGAAGGTGAGGGGGGAGGGGTA
>JBBRHC010000308.1:0-4465 GCA_038223295.1 Opitutales bacterium | reverse complement strand
GGGCAGAGCGCGCGCGGCGGCGTTGTCGAAGAGGGCCAGAGGCAGGCGGCCAAATCCGCCGGCTGGCGCGCCGAGAACTCCGTAACCGAATAGCCGGGAAAGGTGGTAAACGCTCGCGACCTCGTAGGGACCGGAGTCGTTCGCCCGGGCGGGCGCGATCATGCAGGTCAGCGGTCCGCACATGCCCGCGCAATGCAGGCTGGTGACCAGGCCGGCCACGAGGGCGGCGGCGGGGGTGTTGATGCCGGCGAATTCCATGGCTCAGCGCGCGGGCGAAGCGGTGAGCGGCACCTCGGCCGCGCGGTGTTTCGAGGCGAAGTAAAACATCGCGCTCCAAGCCAGGACGAGCAGCGCGAAAACTATGCCGACGCCGATCCAGAGCGAGGCACAGGACGGTGGTTTTTCCGAGGGGGAGGCCATGGTTTTTCCTCCTTCAACAAGGCCGCGTCCGGTCCGACGAACTCCACGTCGCGTTCGAACGCGAAAGTCCCGCTCTCGTCCCGGACCCGAACCGTCAGCGAGAAAGCGCCGGCGTAGGCGGCGCGGGGAATTTGCAAAATCAGCGGGCGCACTTCCTCGGCGAGCGGGGCGAGTCCGATGGTTTCCTCGAAGCCGGAGTGAAGGATCGCGGCGGGCGCATCGGGCAGGGTCAGCACGAAACGAGCAGGGTGCGCGGTCTTGTTCACCAGACGCACGAGGAACTGGTTTCACACCGCATCGGGCGTCACGAAGTAGGGCGCGCCGGTTATGCGGGTGAGCGCCAGATTCGCGGGGCGGACGGTGGACAGCGCCCAGCCGGCGGCGCTCAGGCCGGCGGCCATCAGCGCGGCATACACGAAGGTGCGCGGGCGCAGCCAGCGCGTGCGGCCGCCCGCGAAGCCGGTGGGCGAGTCGTAGCGGACCGGCCCGCGCGGAAGGCCGACTTAGGAGCCAGCCCGCGAGGCAGAGCCCGCCGCCCAGCACGCGGAAGAGCATCATCGGACGGATCGCGGCAAGGGTGTCCACAAAGTTTGGATACGCGAGGACGGTGCCGTGCTCGGTGGTGGCGTTGAGCATGAGGCCCTGGGTGATGCCCGAGGTCCACATGGCCGCGACGTGGAGCAGGATGCCGACGGTCCCGATCCAGAAGTGAAGGTTGGCCAGCGACTGCGAATGGAGCGGCTTGCTCCAGAGGCGGGGCACGAGCCAGTAGATCATGCCGGCGGCCATGCAGCCGTTCCAGCCGGGCGCGCCCGAGTGGACGTGGCCGATGATCCAGTCGGTGTAGTGGGCGAGCGCGTTGACCGATTTCATGGAAAGCAGCGGCCCCTCGAAGGTGGCCATGCCGTAAAAGGTGACGGCGGCGGCGAAGAACTTGAGCACGGGATCGGTGCGCAGCTTGTGCCAGGCTCCGCGCAGGGTGAGCAGGCCGTTGAGCATGCCGCCCCAGGACGGGGCCCAGAGCATGAGCGAGAAGGTCATGCCAAGGGTCTGGAGCCAGCCGGGCAGGGAGGTGTTGAGCAGATGGTGCGGGCCGGCCCGGATGTAGACGAAGACGAGCGACCAGGAGTGGATGACGGAAAGCCGTTAGCCCGACTTCCGCAACTGGGGAGTTTTACGTTAGCAAGTCATTGATTCATCGGTCGGACGCCCGAGAGGTCGCCACTACACGCCTTGCGGGACGCGTATGCGCGGGGGCGCTTGTGGCGGTAACTCCAGCGCCAATTGGTCGAGCAAGAGCTGCACGTCGGCGGACGGCTCGGTGCGCCTCACGAGGAGTAGTTCACGCCCATCGGTGGTAGGCACGGCGACGTCCAGCATCTGCACGGTTGCGAGTTTCTCAAACACGCTGCGTGGCATCAGTCCGCTGGCGATTTTCCGCAGTTGTTGGCGTAGCGTGATCGACAGGCAGTAGGCGAGAAACGCGATAAAGAGGTGCGCCTCGACCCTGTCTGCGCGTTTGTGATAGATCGGACGCAGGCCGAGGTCGCCTTTGAGCGTGCGAAAGGCCTCCTCCACAAAACACAGCTGCATGTAGCAGCGCCAGATCAGCTCGGGGTCGTTTTCCGCGAGGTTTGTCCGCAGCAAGTAGCGACCTTCACGGCTGCGCGTCTCCAAAAACTTTACCCGGTTCAGACGAAAGGTGAGCAGGCCTTGGTCGCTGACCTCCACGCTCACCAGGCTCTTCACCACGCGGCCGGCCTTCTCTTGGGCGGCCCCGATTTTCTTGAGTAACTCGTCCCGTTTAGGCGCTTGTTTTTTCAGTTCGATGAGGCGCTTCCAATACGCCTTAAACCGGCGCTGGCGCATGCCGCGTTCTTTGCCGGCGCGGGCCTCGCTCTCGGCCAGGACGTAGAGCTCGCCGTCGTGGGGCAGTAATTTGACGCGTAGTTGTGGTTTCACTACATGCCAGGGGCGCTCGGCAAAGGCGGCTTCGTGGCGGGTGAGCCGGCCTTTGGGCGTGCCGACCAGGTAGCGCACGCCGGAGTCTTCGATGCGCAGCTCGGCGAGGATTTCCTCGGTGGGGATGCCGCGATCCATCACCCAGATGCGTTCGGCTTGGCCATAGCGGCGGCGAATGGTGGCGAGCATGCCGCGCAGGGTGGTCTTGTCGGTGGTGTTACCCGGAAACATTTCGTGGGCGAGGGGCAGGCCTTCGGGCGTGACGACCAGGGCGACGACGACTTGCACGCAGTCGCTGCGTTTATCCCGACTGTAGCCGAAGCGCCGCGGGTCGGTCTCGTCGTCGGGCACGCTCGATTCAAAGTAGGTGCTGGTCAGGTCGTAGAGCAGGACTTCGTAACGCACGCCGAAGAGGTCGCTCCAGCGGGCGCGCAAGTGGGCGAAGAGGTCTTCCTTGTGCGCGAGCACGAGGTCGTGGCAGCGGTAAAGGGTGTCGTCTTGCACGGCGCGGGCATCGACGTCGAGCAGGTCGGCCAGGGCTGTAGTGGAAAACCAATGACGGTGCAGGTGCCACTCGCTGCCGGGGGCGAGCAGGCGGTAAATGACGAGGATGCGCAGGATTTTTTCCCAATCAGTGCCTTCGCGAGTGGCGGGCAGGCGCGAGCCGAAGAAGTCGTCGAGGTGGAGGGTGCGCCAGGGTTGGTCGCCTAGCCAGCACGCGCCCCATTGGCGCGGGCGCTCAAGCCGTAACAAGTCCAAGCGCACCTGAACGGCCGCCGTGCCGTCGGCGGGCGGCTCGCGGTCGGAGGGGAACAGGGCGAGTTGCCGAGGCTCGCCTCGGGTTTCGTCGAAGACCGTTACGGTGCGCTCCCACGCGCGGCGCTGGCTGTCGTTGAGTTCGCCCAAATACAGGACGTGGCGTTGGGCTACTTTGCCGCCCGAATAGCGGCGGCTCTCCACCACCGACCACGAGCGATGCACTTTGCCGTCCTTTCGCCTTTGGCTGCATTTCAGGAACATGCCCGCCACTTTAGCGGGTCCGCCCCCGCCTGCCTAGGGGCTTGGTCGCCACTACACGGCTTTTCGGAAAAGTTTCCCCTGCATTACAGCGACTTCCGTGTTTTTGGGGGCCGAAAATAGCCGAAAACCAGTTCCAGTTGCAGAAGTCGGGCTAGAGCCTCAAACACCATCCTTCCTCATCTCCACATGGCTAGAAAACTGAGGTCAGCTCTCTGGAAGATAAAAGCTGGCGGACGCCGTTTTTAGCGAATGAGGGTCGATAAAATAAAACCATACTCGAAATGACCCCGTCCGGTTCCTCCGTGCGCTAGAAGTCACGAGGTATATATGTATTAACCCGACCCTGCCCCCCCTTTCAGTTCGCCATGGGGTCTTAGGATTGGGCGGCGGGAGCGTCTGCCGAGGGCGCAGGCCGCTTGGCTTTCCGATCAAAACGGCGGAAGATCGCCTTCTCCGCCTCGACGAGCAAGAAGATGATGAACCCGGTGCCCAGCGGGACGAGCCAGTGACGTAACTCAAGCGGCGCCGAACCGAACCAAAGCTGCATGAACGGCGCATAAACAAAGACCAACTGTAGGATGACCAAAATACCAACCGCGAGCAAGGCCGCCCGATTGGTGAAAAGCAGCGTTGGTCGCAAGCTCGATTCCCGCATAAACCGGCTGTTGAATAAATAAAACACTTGGGCACAAACAAGGGTGTTGACCGCAACGGTGCGAGCCAATTCGATCGGCATTTCCAGCCGACGCTCGATCACAAAAACCGCGATGGTCGCCCCGCCGACCAGGATCGAAACGAAGCTAATGCGCCAAATTGAATACATTCCAAGGATGCGAGCCTTGGGATCGCGCGGTGGGCGTTTCATAATGCCCGGCTCGGATGGTTCGAAGGCGAGGGCGAGTGCCAGGGTGACGGCAGTAACCATATTGACCCACAAAATCTGCACGGGAGTGATGGGCAAAACCCAGCCGAAGGCGACGGCGATGAGAATGACAAGCGCCTCCGCTCCGTTGGTCGGAATGATGAAGAGAATGGCTTTGCGCAGGTTGTCGTAAATCGTCCG